>JANXVH010000128.1 GCA_025351765.1 Pedobacter sp. | reverse complement strand
TGAATATATAGAAACATGGTATAACCGTAAAAGACTACATTCTGCACTGGGATATTTGTCCCCAGAGGAATTTGGCCGAAACTTAAACAAACAAAACATTGCAGCTTAACCGAATGTCAACTTTATTGTTGCAATTCCAGGTAAGCAATTCAGCGCGGTAATATCTTAACCTGATTTAGAAAGTTATGTGGGCGGAGAACTCCTTATTTATTTCAGTAATAGAAAAGCTTCTTAGTGTTAATTAACTTTCCTAAATTATGACTTCAATTTATAACAAGAAAAAATGATTGATGAACATAGCGAGCGTAGAATCATGGAAGCCATAGATAAAGACCTAAGGCAATTAAATATTGCTCATTATAACATTGATTATGAGGATCAGATAAGGGCGCTAGATAGCTTTGAGCTACAATATAAAAATGACCGTTCATTTTATAAGATTGTTCCTAATTATTAACGAGCAAAAAGTGTCTATTGAGCAATACATCTCTGAGGAAACAGTAGGTAAGTTTAGAAATATGGCTAAAGATTACCTTGCCGAATTAGAAATGCAATAGCTCCTTTATATTCCCATTTATGATACTTATATTAGAGAAACTAAATATAAGTATGAAATTTAAAATTATCTCTTTGTCTGTTTTTATGATGGCGCTCTTTTGTTTAAATACATTTGCCCAAAAGAAGAGCATTGTAGGAACTTGGAAACTGGTGTCTCAAAAGGTAACTAATCCTGATGGGAGTACTTTTACTGCAGACAGTGCTGCGTTAAATCAGGTTAAGATTTATACACCTACGATGTTTGTCAATGTGAGCGAGCGTGTCATTCCTCAGACAGATAATCAAAAGTTGGTTGTTTCTTGTGCTGGCGGTCATTACTTGTTAAATGGAAGTGTTTACGAGGAATTTACTGAATTCGCATCTTATAAAGATTATAAGGGCATGAAGGTAAAATTTGCTTTGACGATGGAGAAAGGCAGAATGCATACCATTGGTTCGGTATCTGGCGCTGACGGAAATGTTACCATTTATGATGAATGGTATTTCAAAATGGATTAACAATCTGGATTATTAAGGTTATTAAATTAGACAACGAAATATAAATATGAAATCGAAAATTATCTCTCTAACCATCGCTATGATGACGCTCTTTTGTTTAAATACATTTGCGCAAAACAAAGAACTTGTTGGAACCTGGAGATTGGTAGCACAAAAGGTGACCAATCCGGATGGTAGTATTTTTAGTGCCGACAGTACTTCTTCAATTATGCGTAAAATGTTTACACCCACCACGGTTGTAGTTATTTACGAAAAGGTGATTCCACAGTTTAATAGTCAAAAGATTGTTGTTTCTTGCGCCGGTGGTCATTACACTTTAAAAGGTGATGCTTACGAAGAACTTATTGAATTTGCTTCCTATAAGGATTTCAAGAAACTAACAGCGAAATTTAAACTAACCATTGAAAATGGAAAGCTGCACACACTGGGCTCACTTATTAGTGACAATGGACAGGTTGCTATTTATGATGAGTGGTATATAAAGGCAGATTAGGAAAGGAATTTTAGACAGTGTTGTCTCCATTTCCAATTCAACTCATTTAGAAATAGGATGTGTTTTCGATTTGCTACATCAGCTCATATATTATTTCGCTTCAACAACTCCAATTGTCGATTCCATTCTCTAATTATTTCTGGAGCAATGTTGTTTTCTTCATCAGATAAATCTGGATTTGCTTCGCTTATTTTAAGATCCACATTATCTATCATGTAGTTGCTGATATCCATAGATAATAAGCTTCAAGAGTTTAGAATTCCTATAGTTGACGTATTCTGCAAGATAAAATCAATATATTCTCACTGCTGATTAGAACTTCTTTTTCAATTGTGAAAATCACCTAATACCCTCCATACTGTGACAATGACTGCCAGTATTTATCCTTATAAATATCATAAATGATATCAATGAAGGGTTTATATTGCTCCACAACTTTATGCGCGATCCGGGAACAATCTCTGAATTCGTTGCAAGCCAAATATATCGTTCGCACGCCTTCGGAAGTTTCTCTGCCGAGATAGAGATGCCCATTGAAGTCTTTGAACTGCAATTCCACCTCTTCCTCTATCTCACAAAGCAACTTATGAGTTTGAGAATCTGGCAACCCATTGTGGGCAGAACCGTTAAAAGACATCTCAAATTTCAATATCCATGGATGGGAAGCTTTATTGTCCCATTTTAGCAGATCGGTGTTTATAGCCGCAAGGAGCGGACTGCCGTTGCTGAGCGTAGCCCCCATTGAGACATGTTGATGTTCAGAAATATCTATCACCATGTTGTTATATTCTTCTGTGAATTCTTTTTCCCTCCAGATTAGGTAAGATTTGAGTTTTTCTATGGGGATCAATTCCTCCGTCGTTTCTGATTTTGGTAGAATTCTTAAGTCGTCAATAGTGGTATTCGACCGAATTTCACCAAGGTAATTGTCCAGAAAAATATAGATGCCAATGCTGATCTCTTTTTGATTTTCAGCGGTTAATTCATTATGAGCTACAACTAGGCTGATTTCATCAGGGCAACCGACAATTTCATCAGCATAGAAACTTAGATTGTCTTTGTTAAAGGTATAACCTCGCGCATTAATGGCTAATCGATCTATGCCCATTTCGGGTTTGTGTGCTGTAAATTTCCAACCCGGAATTTCAGGTGCATCCGCTACAAGATCTTCCACAAATGCCATATTTTTTATTGTACCCTCCGCTGTTAAAATAAGCTCTACTGTATTCTCATTCAGCATACCAGTCTGGCAAAAATACCCAACCTTTAGCTCATCAAGTTTTTGAGAAAGCTTATCGAAGAAATCTTCCTTAAATCTTTTGCGACTTTTAATAACGGCATAAAAGGTTTTGGAGTTAGCGGCAAACCATTTCCAAAAGTCTTCATTGGTGTTAATTGTGATCTCTTTTTTACTGAATAGGTTTGTTAAAAAGCTCATGACATGCGTTAATTTTGGCCAATATAATTTATTGTTGACATTAATGCAAGGCTAAATAAGCCCTGTATGGTTAATAACGTAGTATAGTGGCAGATGATTGAACTGATCAAAAAGGCTGGGCGTAAAACTATTGCCTATACCACTGTCACTGCAAGGATACCATTGTTCTTCAAATGAAGTGATTGTCATTCCGAGGATACGAGGAATCTGGATTCTTCGCTTCGCTCTGAATGACAAAGTGTTGCTTACTGACAAAGTATTGCTTACTGACAAAACGTTTCAGAATGACAAAAGCATCTTGCTAAGATATTCTATCTAAAAATTTAACATTTGAGGTGATTGAACTTTTGTGGAAAATCTTTAATTTAACGGCGAATAATAACCAAATAAATTGTCTCCGCTCTAATGAAGAATTTCTTTCTCCTGCTATTGCTCTCCATCACCACATCCTATATTACTTTCGCTCAAAATACTGCTTCAATTAAGGGTGTAATTACCGATTCGCTTACAAAAAAGCCTTTAGGTTTTTCTACGGTGGCGGTGGTTAATGCTAAGGATACTTCGTTGGTGTCTTACACGGTGACTATGATGGTACCTTTCTACTGTCCAGATTGCCTGTCGCCCGTGCGTTAAAGCTAATTGTCACTTATGTGGGCTTCAATACCTTCCGCCAGGATCTTTTATTAAAACCTGGTGTACTGGATTTTGGGACTATCAAACTAAATAGCAGAAGCTTGGACGAAATTGTGATTACTGGTGCAAGATCGCCAGTGACGATGAAAAAAGATACCATTGAATTTAATGCCGAAGCTTTTAAGACCCGACCTAATGCTGCGGTTGAGGAGTTACTTAGGTTACTGCCCGGTGTACAGGTAAATCAAAATGGTGAAGTACTGGTAAACGGGCGTGGTACCAGCCGGATATTGATTGATGGTAAGGAATTTTTTGGCACCAATCAGCTTATCGCCCTCAAAAACCTGGATGCAGAGCTGATTGATAAGATCCAGGTGTATTTAGATAGAGAAAATGATCCTGATAAAAAGGCGAATGAGATTGACTTGCAGAACGTAATTAACCTGAAGTTGAAGAGTGCGGTAAAGAAAAGCACCATAGGCCGTTTTGCTGGCGGCATCGGCACAAGGAAGCGTTATGAAGCTAGCGGAATTGTAAGTAATTTTAGAGATACGCTACAGGTGAGCGTAATGGGTAACGCCAATAATTTGAACAGCACCGGTTTTAATCAGGACGAGCTCTACAGTATGGGTGGTTTCAACAGGTCTGGTACGGATCAGATAGAAGGTAGCGGGAGTTTCGGTGGAGGTCAGTCTGGCGGCCTCACCAACGTTAAATCTGGCGGGATTAATTTGAACAATGATTATGGTAAGGAATTAAAGATAAACCTTGCGTATTTCTATGGGAATACGATTAAAACAAATGAGACTAGGAATTTAAGTGAGCAAGCGTTTAGCAATAACAGTTTGCTAAATTCTTTGAGAATAGGCCAGTCTCGTAATAATTCAAGTAGTCACTCCATAGGTGGATTAATTGAATGGAAGCCTGACACGAATACTACGGTTCGATACAGGCCAACTTTGTCGTTTTCACCATCAGGCTTTAGGCAATCCAGCGTTCTGAATCAGTTTAACAGCATTAACCGGTTAAGCGAAACGCAGGGCAGGTACAGTAATTCGTCTTACAATAATGATTTTTCGCATAACCTGAATTACTATCACCGATTTAAAAAGGGTAGGTCACTTACCATCAATAACTTAGTAAATTGGAATAGTGGCGGAAACGAGAACTTTAACTTTAGTGAGCTGACTTCTTTCTTAGCTGATGTGCCTTCAACTCTTTTTGACCGTTATGTAAACTCCAACAGTAGAACGAAATGGACTGGAATAACATTTTTATACAACCTGCCACTAACGAAAAAGCTTACGGCGGAGTTTTTTACCAATAGCAGGTATTATTTATGGGCGGAGCCGGTGTTTACTTATGAAAAGAACCCGGCAACGAATAATTATGATCAGTTTTTGAGTAACCAAAGTAACGACTTTGAGCGGACTGGTTTTTTCCAAAACATCAAGCCTTTGCTGAATTATCAAATTACAAGTAAGCTGCGGTTAAGGGTGGCTATTGACCTGGAAATACAGGATGTGAATAACAAGTTTAATGCAGCTGCCAATGATTTACGTCAAAGGTTC
This sequence comes from Pedobacter sp., assembly GCA_025351765.1. Taxonomy (GTDB): domain Bacteria; phylum Bacteroidota; class Bacteroidia; order Sphingobacteriales; family Sphingobacteriaceae; genus Pedobacter. Next base: position 15,147 of record JANXVH010000128.1, on the reverse strand, counting down.
GCAGTTTGGTTACCTGCATTAGCGATTGATTACAACGGAATTTCATTAAATTATGGGGAGTGGATAGATTTGCCTTCTTTATACCAGATGCAACCGTTAGTACGACAGACTTCTGCCCAATACACTTTTATAGGAAATCCTGAGCTAAAGGCGAGCAGAGTGAGAAACCTTAGGGGTAACTTTTATAAGTACATCAATTCCAGAATGCTGACTGTTAGTGGTTATGTAAACACAACATTTTACGATAAAAGCTTTGTGCAGCGTACATTAATTGATGCCAATGGTTTTACTACGGCTACGGTTGTGAATAAGGATGGAAGCGCCCATACCAATTCAGGGATTTACATTAGCAAACAGTTTAGAAAAATACAAGACTGGCAGTTTGGAATTGGTATGGGTGCGGAAGGAAATACAGAAAATTATATTGTTTTCCTGAATAATGCGGAGGCAAGACAAAATAAGCTGTCACTTGGGGTTAACCAAAACTTCAGCGTGAATTACAAATCTGTTGTTATGTTAAATGCCTACTACAGTTTTAGCAGAAACAAAGTGAATTACAACAGCCCGAATTTCTCCGATATTTTAAACTTAACGCATTACGTTGGGGCTACCTCTACATTTAGACTTCCAAAACGCATTGTTTTGGAGCCAAATTATTTTTTTAGGTACAACTCTCAAATTGCGCCAGGTTTTCCGCGCAGCTCGCATACGTTAAACATTGCATTATCGGTGCTTACGCAGAAAAAAGACAGGGGACAAATTAAATTGTCTGTATACGATTTATTGAATCAGAACATATCTGTAAGTCGTTATGGGAACCTGAATGCTAACATTACCAATGAGCAACAGATCTTGAAACGTTATGTGATGCTGAACTACCAATATAAATTCAATATTATAAAGACGAAGTAGTTTTTAAGTGATGACAATAGTTGTTTGAAATTACCGGAAACGGATGTTTTTTTGCTTTTTGATTTTTTGGGTAGCTTGATGGCATAAGTATACGGAAAGGCCAAACAGAAAGCATATGATCCAGTTAAGAGATTGGCCATTAAATTAACTTCTATAACTAAGCCTTTGGATACTGTTGGTGTGGATAGCTTGGTGAATAGTGCGATTGTTGGTACTTCGATGAACAAAATCTGGGCATCTCCCGAAAAGGCATGACAAGAGTTCAACTCGGCTTGAGTTACCGTATTAAATGATAAGTCTTGTTTGCAATATGAGCCGATTATTTTTCTAATCGGCTCATAATTTGCTTATATTTGAGCCGATTAGAAAATTAACTGGCTCATGAGCTATAATTGGCAACTTCCAGATTGGCCTGAATTCGTTTACAAGTTAGATGAAGTCCAGCCAATAATTGTAGCTTTTGCAGAAGAAACTGGTGAGGTTAATGGGATCATATCAGGCTTATCGCAGGACTTAAAACAGGAAACTCTATTGGAATTGATGCTGTCTGAAGCGGTTAAAACTTCGGAAATAGAAGGAGAATATGTTAGTCGCGAGGATGTAATGTCTTCCATCCGTAACAATCTCGGATTAAACGATAATCCTGTTTATGTTAAAGATCAACGTGCAGGAAGTATAGCTCAACTGATGATTAAGGTACGTGAGGTCTTTGATCAGCCATTAAGTTTAGATATGCTGATGGAATGGCATAGCCTATTAATGGCAAATGTGAAGAATATTAATGCCGGACATTGGAGAAAGGGAACTGAACCCATGCAGGTGGTTTCTGGTGCTTACGGTAGGGAAGTTATACATTATGAAGCACCGTCATCTTCAAAAATGCCGCAGGAAATGGAACGTTTTATTACTTGGTATAATGATGCTGATTTCCCATTAAAAGGTGGGGCTGCCCAAGCCATACTAAAATCGGCCATAGCACATTTGTATTTCGAGTCAATTCATCCTTTTGAAGATGGCAATGGTCGTATTGGCAGAGCGGTAGCTGAAAAAGCTTTATCTGAGTCGCTAGGACGGCCGGTAATGCTTAGTCTTTCCAAAATAATTGAAAGTGATAAAGCTGCCTATTATGCTGCGCTTAAGGAAGCACAGCAGTCGTTGGAAATCACCCCTTGGATAAACTATTTCGCTATGGTGACTTTGGAAGCGCAGCGTGATGCGAAAGCTATGGTTCAGTTTACGGTAGCGAAAGCACAGTTTTTTGATCGTTACAAGTCATGCCTAAATGATAGACAGTTGAAAGCGGTGAATAAGATGATGGGAAAAGGATTTGAGCTATTTGAGGGCGGTATGACGGCTAAGAAGTACATGAGTATTAACAAAACTTCTAAAGCTACCGCCACCCGTGATTTGCAACAACTTCAAGAGATAGGGGTCTTTGTTATTGATGGAGCGGGAAGATCCGTAAGTTATCAATTGAGTATAACTGTGACATAAAGTTTCTCAATCAGCTTCGCTAAATGTGTGTATGCTTTGAAAAGTGGGGAAGAATTTCTTTTGGTTGAGTATCCTATGATCCGGGAATTTATTTCAATAAGCTTGTGAATTTAATCTGCTCGCCATTGTTAAAGGTTATGATGAAAACTTCGCATTCTCCCCACAAACTTCTTCTATAGTGTGCTCCATAAGAAATAATGGATGCGATATTCTGCTTACTATATGTCTTTTGGGTACTGAGTGTTCCAAAGGTGAAATCATCATGCCCTTTAGAAATCTGGAGGTAATTATTTCGGTCGGCATCCAGATAATTAAAGTATAAATAGAAAACCGGACTGTATATCAAGGTAGAGAAGAAGAGTACATATATCAGCGTACTTAATTTAAACTCATCCGGATGGTCAAGATATTTCAGGAAGGACATGAATACTACAGTCCCAATCATGATAAGAAAGAAGTTTAGTAACCTAAAACTAGCTGCTGTGTTGACTTGATATACAAAGGGGTTGGTTATAAAATGCTTAGCTGGATTTAGCGTAAAGCCGTAGTTTTCGAATCCTTTTAATTCTCCTTTTTGTTCAAAGTATGTTTTTACCCACTCGCAAGCTTCTTCTAATGTGGTAGCCGGTTTCAGGTAAATTCTCTTTTTGCTGTTAAGATAGTACAGGGAGTATTTTCCTGAGAAATAGGGGCCAATCTTTAAATATGTCCCGCTTGGGTGTTCTATGGTAACTGAGGGACAAGTAAGTTCAACAGACGCTAGGCTTCGCTCTGTATCCCATGGGTAATTAAGAATAAGCGCTATGGTTTCATCAAGGCTTCGCTCTGCGATATCATGGAACTCGCCTTTTTCACTTCTCTTATACTGAAGTTTGGAGGTTAATTTCATGAGGTTATCTCAGCCAACTTGCAAGGGCTTTAATTAGAAGAAATAGAATAAATGCTATAATTCCGATGAATGGAGTTCTGGTGTACCAAGGCTTATTGCTGGTGGGAATTGTGTCTAATTTTTTGAGCTCGTCTGATTTCATAGTATAAAAATAATAATTTTGAGACGATCTAGCAATGGGTAGATATTTTATGATGTCAGATTTGCTGTAAAGCAAAATTAAGCACTGAGGTATAAATAAGGTCGATTGTATTAATGCTTTGGAGAGGTTATCCACAATGATTAAATTAAGTAAATATCACTAAAACGCGGTAATTAATATTAAAAATAACAAAGCGCTGCCCTACTGAGAAGAGGACAGCGCATCGCTACAATTTAAATTGAATAAGATTATTCCTTGCCTTTACCTTTACCGTGGTCTTGGCCTTTATCATGGTCGTCCCCTTTACCGTGGTCTTCTCCTCTACCGTGGTCTTGATCCTTATCATGGTCTTTACCTCGATGGTCTTCCCTAGCTTCAATCTGATTACCGATCGCTTTAATTTTTATTTTTTCATAATGTTTTGAATTGCCTTTCACTACATAGTACTTGGCATCGTTGCTATTTCTAATTATCGGCTGGTTGTGTTTTCCTTTAAAACTTACGTATTTTACTTTATGTTGATTAAAATAACGATAAGGAGTTTCCGTATTCATAACCACCTTGTACCCATTATTTAAGTCATAACCTTTGTACCGAGTCGGTAAGTTAGGGGAGAATATCCAATTACCGTTGTTGAGGTATACAAATTCTTTTTTAGGGACATTATAATAACTCTCTACGTCTGGTAGGTAATAATAGTCTACATGATCATAACCAACAGGCCCCCATAAGGGTTGTGAGCCTATATTGACGTTTAAACGAATCTGTGCGGATGATTTAAATGAGATAAATCCGATTGCCAAAAGGAGTGTTAAGCATATTTTTTTCATAATTTTTGTGTTTAATGATTTATTTTCAATAGGTCAATTGCAATAACCATTCCTAAAGTTAAAGTACAAGGCAATTACTGATACATATACAGATTGTTGGGAAGAATGCGTTTTTATTCGGAAAACTGAACAAAAGAAAACGGGGAACGATCATACCGACCTTTCCCCGTTCATCTAAATTAACGCTCTCATCTATATATACGACGGTACATGTGATTTATTGTCTTCGACATCATTTTTTATAAAAATAGATTTTATAATGATAGTTATTAATCCAATGGACAATGGCTTTGACTAAATCAAGATTACCTTTAATGGCATTTGGTATTAATAGGAAAGTAGTAATGGGTGCCTTTATTTTTCTAATTCCTTACGTTTTAGTGTCATTAATAATGATTAAATGGTTCACGTGCAAATATGTGAGGTTAATGTGGTTATCTTACTTTTTTACATTCTCTATACTTTTGATATATCCTTTAATTTTTGAACAAATATGGTATTCGTTAAAGTTTGATAACCAACAGGTCGGATGTAGGTTTCCATTGATTTTTATTAATTTCATTTTTATCCCTGTGAGCCTAATATTCCAAACGCTTGTTCATGTAATAATTATAGCTATTGACAGAAGGAACGTGAAGTTAACACGAAAGCTTTCTCTTTAATTTAAAAATCTTTTCTAGTTCGTCGAGATATTACAGGCGTTGGTCGGTTGTTGTCTGATGGTGGTATAATACGGTAAAATGTGCTGAAACGTTTTGGGACTGACCGTGTCTTAATTACAAAAATAAAGAAAAACTTAAAAAGATAAAGACATGAAAAACCTTACACAAACATTATTCGCAGCAGCCTTAACAGCAATAGTATTCACAAGTTCGGCATTTACCACGTTTGCTTCAGAACCGGTTAAAGCATCAACAAAAGTTAGTTTGTTAGCAGTTACGCCAGAACCAGGATTCAACAAGATCTGGGTTAGCGGAAACGTAAAAATCATTTTAACTCAAGGTAATAAAGAAGGCATTACAGGCGATGAAAATTTTAATGGAGAAAAAACTTCAGTGCAACGGCAGGGGCAAACGCTTTATATCAATTCTATGGAATCATCACAGGTAACTCTCAATATTACTGTTAAAGATTTGCAAAGAGTGGAAGCTTATGGAAATGCTTTAGTGGTAACCAGCAATAAGTTTGATGTAAAATATCTGCAGTTGTTTTTAAACCAGAGTGCAACAGCGAAGATTAATGCGGTAACCAGCAGTTTTTATACAGAAGTAAAAGACAATGCATTATTGAAAATGAATGGTATTGCACACCAGAGCACTATACTTGCAGAGCAGATGCAAAATGTAAACTTCGATAATTTTGCGAGTGTTAGACCAATCAAATTCGAAATAGAAACCAGCATGGCAGCAGCAGTTGCCATGACTTTATCAAAGTAATTAAGAGCGGGAGATTAGTGGGGGAGTAAAAGCGGCAGATTAAGTTTTGCCGCTTTTGTTGTTGGTGATACATCTAAACATTTTATCATGAAACGTTTGCAGCTAATCGCTATACTAACCGCCACCTGCTTTCTCTATTCTTGTTCTGCCTCCAGGAAAACCAAAATAACAACTCTGAAGCCCAATACAACCAATCCGAGTCAGGGTGTTATCAATGCCACTGGTGATGCTTTAACCATTGGAATTCCATCAGGTAATTCATAACGTGCTGGTTCTTCAGAAAATGCGACTGCGATTGCAAATAGTGCCCTTTCAAAATTGAGCGCGGCGAATGGTTCAGCACAAATGAGGTTGGATTCTTTAAAAGATATAGATTTTATTATACCAAAATAACATCCGGATATTTGAAGGAGGGGTCAAATCAAAAGATTTAGACGTTAAAGCCTTTGCAAACCGGTACCTGCCTATGTTAAGTAAATTTCTTGCAGCGGCACAGACCTTAGCGAAAGAATTGTAAAAAGAAGTTAAAAAGAAAGCGGTGAGTGGCCATACCGACCCTTCACCGCTCCATCTAAATTAACGCTCTCAGCAATAAGACGCTTATTTGATTACATTATTGTATAGGGCTTAATAATAATTTTAAGCTGACGTTTTCATGACGCGACGGCGGATTGCAACGGCGGGGTTTCCTCGATAAATGTGATAGGGGATGGTATTTTCAGTTAAAACAGATCCGACAAGGATTATTGAATGAGAACTGGCGGTAATACCTGGGCATATGGTAGCATTCGCTCCAACCCAAACCCCATCTTCCAACTTGATCGGTTTAGTGATTAAATCAAAATTCTCGGATTTATAGTCGTGGTTTCCAGTAAGAATGATCGCTTTTTGCGATATACAAACATTTTTACCAATTGTGACTTGATCCAGATTTTCAATATAGCAGTCTGCCAGCCAGGAAAAATCCCCGATGGTAAGCTTCCATGGGTATTTTATGTATATTCCTGGCTTGATTCTTACCTCTTTACCTATTTCTGCGCCGAATGCCCTTAATAGCATTACCAGAATGTTACTGAAAGGTATTAGCCTTGACGTGAACGCAATTGAGCTGATAAAATACCAACAAGAAGTCTTGAATAATGATGCCCCCGTTTCAAAGTCTTTTTTATTGAAATTCTTTTTAAGTTGTTGAATAGGTACAGTTAATTTGTTGAAATATATCTTATCCATAAGTAGACACCGAAAATTGTAAAACCATACAAGAAGAGATTAAAAATATCGTGATAACCTAAACCAAAAACGCTGAATTCGGATTGGTAATAAATGGCTATGAGACATAATCTGATTATGTTTAAAATTTGCACATAAATTATGGCTATAATAAGTGGGGGATATTTACTCGATTCTGATTTTGGATAAGCTAAGATGAATGCCAAAAGCGCGTTTATTACTCCATAGCCAAGACACGAATAAACGATGTTAAAACCGGCATAACCTCTTACTGTTAATCCTTTTGCGCGTAGAGTTATGGTATAACCTGCCATTTTAAGGATAAAAGCTGTAAAATCAATTAAGAAGTTACGCCACAACTTGATGAAGTTTAGGTGCTCATCTAACCAGGAAATGTATAGACCTCCTGGCGTGCTAAAGCCAATAAATACAGTAATGAAACATTGGAAAATTCCAAAGAACATTAGAAATCTTATTAAAAAGAGTAAGGGAGCCGATATTTTTTTCATTTGGTTTTGTCTAATTTTTTTAATTCATCAATTTTGATGTCGACAATAAGTCTGAACCAAAATGCCTGCAGAAAATGAAATATGATCCCATTCTTACCATCAAGGATACCTCTAAGTACAATCAACCTGTAAGCAAAGTATAGAAAGGGCCGGAGGTATATAGGTAGCTTGTGCCAAATGGATTTTAACTGGGCATTCTTTTGATTTGGTGATCCGAAAAAGTAATATTTTGATCCATAAGCTTTTTTAATATCTATTTCCATATGCCCTTTTGCGGCAAGGTCACTGTAAATATTATGTTTGTTGATCCAGAATTTAATTTGGTTCTCCTTCAGATTTTCTTCAATTAAATATCCTTTTTTCCAGACCAGCGTATTTCCTTGAACTTGGAAACGGTGATCAAAACTTTCTGTTAGATCTGAATATCCAATGCCCGTACGAAACATTTTAAGCAAATATTTTGGAAAATATCCACCATGTTTAATCCATTGGCCTTTAAAAAAATTTTTACGATTAAAATAAATACCATTTACATTTTTGAAATCACAGTCCGAAAAATTACGCAGAAGTGTATAGAGTTCTTTTGATAGTGTCTGATCAGCATCCAACGCGATAATCCATGGCGTTTCAATTTTAAAATTATTTAATGCGTAGTGCCACTGACTAGGGTGATCTATAAATGCATGGGTTAAAGTTTGTACGTTTAGAGAATGGCAAATATTGATTGTGCTGTCTGTGCTTCCTGAATCGAGTACAAATATCTTCGCATTTAATCCTTCTAATGAATCTAAAAGCCTTGCGATATGAATTTCCTCATTTAAAGTAAGGATAATGATTGAAAAGTGAATGTTCATCAGAGTTGGTATAGGTCAATATACTTTGGTATTAATATATCAGCATGAAAATGCTGTTGTATGATTAACGGGGCATTTTGAGCGATGGATTTTCTTTTACGGTAGTCTCGGTATGCAGATATCAATGTCGTTTTGATTGATTCTTTAGTTAAGTCTGCAACCCATCCCAGATCATTTTTGATAATGAAATTAGCAAGGCCTACTTCTGCTGAGATACATACAGGAATTCCTGCGGTAAGACTTTCTATTACTACGTTAGCAAAGTTTTCATTTTTTGAAAATAATACCAGCAAATCGTGCTGCAGAATAATTCTGTATTTTTCAGTCCTTTCGATAAGGCCATTCCAGGTTAATCTCGTTTCAATTTTAAGTTGCTTTGAAATATCTTTAAGTTTATTAATGTAATCGTCATTTCCAGTTCCGCATAATGTTAATTGCCATCTAATGGTGAGCTCACTCAATGCTAAAAAGAGCAACTCAATTCCTTTTTTTTCCTCTATTCTAGATAAGAATATCAACTTTATCTTAGCGCTTGGCTTAATAGAATTTTGATCTTTTGTTATCGTTACTGGCAGAGTATCTATTAAGTTGGAAATGACCGTTATGTTATTATGCGGCTGAATTTTAAACACATCTTGTTTTTCCTTTTCTGTGGTTACATGTATTTTGCAATAGTCAATCAGCTTTTTGCCGATAGATTTGTGAATGAGCCATTTTAAAAGAAAGTGCCGATTTTTGAATGAATATGGAGTGATCATCCCCCTGGGAGATAAAATAACCTTTCTACTTCTGATTTTCGATACAAAACAGGAAAGAATTGCGGTGGCATTCCACCAGGAATGAATATGTACTACTGTTTCTTTGTCATTTAAATCGTGATAAAGTTTTTTTAGTAATGAAAAAGAAAAATGAGTTTGCCCTTTTATTGATCTTCGGAAATAGTAGACTTGAACGCTGTCCACTAGCATTGGAATCCCTATTGGAACTTCTGTTTCCTTTTGTCCATTTGCCGTTGTCGTAAATACTTTAAGGTCATGATGGGCGCACACCATTCCTTCACAAAGCGCAGCGACTGAAATTGTTGGCCCGCCATAAATATAGGCCGGTTTATATGCTGGAATTATATGTATAATCATGAACTAAAGCTGAAGAAAAGCAATTCGTTACTCTCATAATCTTATAAATAACAATCATAAGGAGATAAGCATAAACAATATTATTTATTAGAAATTCGAAATTATTGCCTCTCCATAACTGTTGAAAGAGACTATTAAAGATGATTATACAACCCATTTCATAACCACCGAAAAGGGATTCGACCTTATTGCAAATGCTTTGAGTAATTATTCCATACAAAAACATAGAAATAAATATTCCGAGACCACCATATATGAGATATCCATCTACGATGGGGCGTGTTTTTGCTGATATTGATGAAGATTTTTTAGCTATTCCTGAATCATAAACACGTTGCATAGAAAGCACTTCCGTTGATGGTTTTTCAGCCCAAAAAATTCTTGGAATGACTGCCAAGCACGCGTCATATATTATCTCAAGACCGTAGAATTCGTGTGATTTAGGTACATGAGTAACGTAAATGCTAAACATGCCTATCTCACTGAATCTATCCGTTAAAAATTTCCAATTGTTCTGATCAATGATGTTCTCATTTCTTTCGTCAAAAAATGTTTCATAAGCTTGTTCACGTGCACTTTCTTTGGGTTTGCCTTTAACCCACGCCTGTTCTCTAACTATAATTGTATAAGTAGGCAAAATGTATAACATTAAACAAATGCAGGGTAATCCCAATGCCAGTACGGTTTTTTTGTACATCGGCAGAGCGATAAAAATTAAACTGATCAATTGAACGATGATTCCTTCTTTAAAGCCTGTTAATGTAGCATTTATAAAATTTGCTAAATAAATTACTGTCCCAAATAGTACATATTTGAATGATCCTTGGAATAGGCCACGAATAAGAAGATAAGATCCACAAGTTGCGGAAAGCACTAAGAGTGGGTATTTGACTTGTATCAAACCAGGAATATAGTCTAGCGATAGGGCTAGTGATAAACTAACTAAGCATATCTTTACCAATAATAGCGGAAGATTCCTCGGATCAACATGACCTTTGGATTTGTTTTCTTTCATAGCAATCATAATTCCTGAAACCAGCGATATATGTCCTAATAATGCCAGTCTTTGACAATTGGCGATAACCATTACATCGTGTTCAATATGTGCAATAAAATAGAAAATGGAAGTGCAGCACATAAACCCAGCAAAAACTAGCTGTATCATACAAATGGGACGCATATACATATTTTTGTCGTTTTTAAAAACTGAATATACCGAGATGGGTGAGCTTAATGTGACATAAAAAATAAAGAAGGAACCCGCCCATGCGATGAGGTATGAGAGGACTGGGGAATTCGAAAAAAGAACAGAGAATAGCCAGGGCATTGTGATTAAAACAAAAGACGGATGTTTAAGCTTCATACTAATATTCCTTTATCAAGTCGAATCTCCTTGTCATACGTCATTTTTACGGAATTAAAATTATGGTTTACTGACAAGATTGTTCTGCCGTCATGGAGATTAATTTCCTGTAATTTTTTGGTGCATTTTTTTTGAAAGTCACTGTCACCAACGGCTAGTACTTCATCAATAATCAAGATTTCGGATGGTAGGTTAGCCGCAACTGAGAATGCTAGTCTCATATACTCTCCTGAAGAATAATACTTTACTGGGATGTTAATTTGCCTTTGAGCTTCAGCAAAGAAGATGATGGATTCCAATTGCCTTTTTATCTCTTGCTTTGACATGCCGTGCATTGCACCATTTAAGTAAATATTTTGCATTCCGGTAAGATCCCGATGAAATCCAGTACCTATTTCCAGCATACTAATTATTCTTCCTTTTCCGGTAATTATTCCGGTTGTTGGAGCCGTTATTTTGCTTATTATTTTTAGAAGGGTACTCTTACCAGCGCCATTTTTCCCTGATAACGCTACTTTTTCACCCTGATTAATTTGGAATGTGACATTCTTTAAAGCCCAGAATTCTGTCTTATTATTGAGGTTGGTTTTAGGAATATAATATAGTTTCGATATATTTTCTGCTTTTATCATTTGTTTTCCTAGATTTTATCGATGAATGTTTTTTCAGTACGAATAAATGCAATTACACCCACTACAAATAGAAGTGCGCTTAAAATCAGACTATATAACAAAGCCGTACAATTGAAATTTCCATTTTTAAGTAAGGCAAATCTGAAAGTTTCAATTGCCATAGTCATAGGGTTGATCTGTACAAATGTTCGTAGGTTTTTAGGTACTGCAGATAGTGGGAAAACTAATGTGGTCGCATACATCATTAACTGCAGACCAAATGCGATCATGAAATTCAAGTCCCTATATTTAATAGTCAGTGACGCCATAATTAGCCCAATACCCATCCCTTGAAATGTGGCAATTACAAACGCAGGAAGTAGAAGAAGTAAGGTCCATTGAGGAGTATAATTATCGCTCGTAAAATTGACGACTATGAGTAAGACGGATATCAAAAGCAATTGGATTACTAACCTTAAAGACATTGAAATCGTGATCGCTAATGGAACAATTATTCTGGGAAAATATACTTTCCCAAAGGTTTCAATATTGTCTTTAAAAACTGAAGAAATTCTAACTGTGCATTCAGAAAAATAGGTCCAGATTGCTAACCCCGTAAAGTAAAAAAGGGGCTTAGGTATTCCATCCGTGTGGATGTTTATTATATTCCCAAAAACGAAGGTGAAGATTGCAGTAGTTATTATTGGGTGAATTATGAACCAAGCGGGGCCTAATAGTGTCTGTTGATATGACGCAATAAAATCTCGGTAAACTAGTTGTTGTAGTAAGTATCGGTAAGAAAATACCTCTATAAATCTAAGTTTTTTATAGGATATTTTTGAGTCAATTTTCCATTCCTTGTTGATCATTTTAATAGCTTTAAAACTTTCTGTTGATAGCTGTTTTGATTGAAATTATTAATGCACAGGTCTTGTCTTTTGAACGCGGAAGCCAGTGAAGGATTTTTTAACATGTGGCGAATAGCCTTTATAATCTTTACAGGGTTATCTGGATCTACTGCTATTCCAAGTTTGCCGTTCATAATTGCCTCAATGCTTCCATCCTTATTGCCTGAAATTATTTTGCACCCGCATGCCGCCGCCTCTATAAAAACTATACCAAAGCCTTCTTTTTTGCTTGGCAGAATAAAAGTATCACAAAGCGTATAGTGTAGGCTTAATTCTTCATTTGAAATAAAGCCTGTAAGAGTTACATGACCTTTCAAATTCAATAGTTCAACGATACAGTTTAAACGGTTAAGTTCATGGTTATCTATTTTTCCGCAGATGATATAATGTAAGTCCGGGAATGTGGATAGAAGACTTGGGAGTAACTTTAAAACCTTTTCATAGCCTTTGTCATGTTCGTGCCGGGTAATTCTTGAAATAGTTAGGATAATTTTTTGGTTTTTTGTTAAGCCATACCTTTCTAATAATTTTCTCGGTTTCTCAAAACTCTTCGGTAGTTCAAGAAATGGATTCAGGCAGTTGTGTAAAACATGAATCCTGCTGGTGTCTAAGTTATGTGTTTTTGAGATTTTATTCTTTGTGTAATTACTTACTGACCATATCACTACCCATTCCTTTATGAATTTAGTTTTCCACCAGCTAAGAGGTCTCCATATTTCAGTGCCATGTGCTATTAAGATAACGGTTATTTGCTGTTTGAAGATTTTCAAAAATATAGCGACCGGTAGCAGGTTTACATGACTTAAAATCAGTGTGTCTGAATTACCTATATTGTGAAAACAATTCCATACGAATTTTATGAAATTTCCCTTGAAGCCTTTAAAGCGGCTTGAGTTTATATATTTATCGTCTGATGTGGAGTCATATAAGGATTTCATCTTAAAATCATCCCCGTGGAATTTCTCAGACAGCGATTGAAGGGTATAGGCTAAATTCCTGCAAACGCTTTGGATTCCGCCATCATTGTTGAAGCTATCTAAAGTAAGCATGATCAGTTTTTTTTTATGATTTGGCTTCACTCTCACGTTTTAGGAAAATGTTCTAACCGCTCAGGGTAATAATAACTGTTTGGATAGGTGGCGTATGATTTACTATAATTGTAATATCGCATCCTAAATTTATCCGGCTCAAAATCATTTAGCACAATAGCTATTGATGATATTTGCAGATTTGTCTTGATTTTCTCTACCGTCTCTGCGTATTGAGATTTTGAAACCCCACTTCTTAATACAAACAGGCTCACATCAGCAATCTTAATTATTGGATTAATATCGGTGACAAGTCCAACAGGTGCGGAGTCAATAATGATATAGTCGTATTTGTTTTTTAATTGGTTGATGAGATCATTCATCCTATAACTCGCAATTAACTCCGAAGGATTAGGGGGGATAGGACCAGATGGAATAATATCTAGATTATTTATAGATGTTGTTTTGCATATAGAATTTATATTTGATTTTGTTGATAAGTAAGTACTTAGACCATCATCATAATTAGCTATTTCCGGTAAGCTAGTTGATGGTTTTCTTAAATCCGCTGTGACAATCACTACTCTTTTTTGGATCAGAGTAAATGAGTATGCTAAATTTAATGCGATAAATGATTTTCCTTCACCAGATGTTTCTGAAGTGATGCAAATGGTTTTTATCTCTTTTTCGAAATGTAGAGAAAGATTACTTCTTAAAAAACGAATAGATTCAGCAAATAATGATCGAGGTGATTTTTGCAAGGCTAAGTAGGTATGTTCTTCTTTTAGAGAGATTGTGTGTTTTCTCACCGTTCCAATAATGGGCACAGATGTATGCAATTCAATATCCTGAACCCCATAAATAAATGGACTATACACATTGATGACGAGTATACAGGTTATTCCGATTGCCAATCCAACTGTGATAAAGAGTGAATAGGTCTTTGCAGGTGATGGGGATACCAGTTCTGCAGGGTCAGAGGCTTCATCTAAAACCATAGCACCAGGAACTACTGCAGCTTTTGCGACCAAAGCTTCAAGTTTTTTTTCCGACAAATATTTATAAATTTTTTGATCTACCTCATAGCTGGATTGCAAAGACAAAGATTTAGTTTCCTTTTCTGATATATTCTGTAACTGGATTTTTATGCTATCTATTAATTGAGAAACCATAGCAGCGTTTTTTTCATTTGTTTTAATGTATTCCAAGAGGCTGTTTCGAATTGCATAGGCTAAATTTTGTATCTGGGAATTTTGAAATACAATGATATCGGACGATGGAGTATAGAGATTGAGCTTTTCATTTCTTGAAAGAATAAGCTGTTGATACTTCGAGATTAGTTGTAAAATTTGAGGGTCTGAAATGCCTCGCAAATCAAAAGTTAGTTTATTGGTTTCTCCTTTGAAATCTATTTTTTTAAGATTGTACTTTATTAGTTGTCTTTGAATCTCAAGATCATTCTGTTTATCTTTTAAGATATCTAACTTGGATAAACTTTGAACTTGTTGTGCGGGTGAATTATAAATTTCATTTTGCTCATTAAAATTTTGAATGGATAATGAAGATTTTGTTGCTCTTACATTGATGTCTACAAGCATTTTGGTTATAAATTTTGAAGTCTGGGTCAGTGATGTTTCTCTTTGTTTCCTATCGAATTTTATATAGGAAGCCATTAGTGTATTGAGAAAATCTATACAAAAAGTTGCATTTGAGTTAGAAAATTTTATAGTTAAGGTGTTAGTATTTTGGCTGTTTTCTGTTTTTAAAGCTTTGCTAATCTTTTTGATTAGCTCCTTTTTGTCGAC
>JANXVH010000086.1 GCA_025351765.1 Pedobacter sp. | reverse complement strand
TTATAAGCCACACCATAACAATCTGTCGGTTAAGTCCGAACGATTTGTTGACATCCGGAACGCGCTCCGCCATCGCTGATCAGCTAAAAATAACAGGCACTGCTTCCGTTTCAATATTTTAACTAGTCGACTCATCAGATTAAATCTGCCAGCTGTGATAGCAGGTAGCAGAAGTTCATTGACGTATTAAAAGCCGCTATCTTAATCCCATTTTCTATTCATGCGCAATCCTATGAAAAAAGTTATTTTATCGCTCTCGTTAATTTTCGGAATTACTTGCCTGGCGCAAGCTCAATTTGAAGGACTAGGAAAAATATTAATTGACAAAGGCAGCGAATTGGCCGGCGGTAGCCTCAATAAAATTATTAAACAACCAGCAGCCATTACCACTAATTTTAAAGACGTACAACGCGACGGCAAAAAACCACCTTCTTTTCATGAGGGTGAGACTGCGCAACCACTCTACCTGCTACCTAAAGCGCCTGAAGGAGGGTTCAAATATGCGCCGGCTATTACGAGATGACCAATAAAAGTTATTGTCTGCAAATTTACAGATGGTGTTAAAGCAGGGTTAGATTTTTACAACGGAATGAATGTGCCGGCGGTGACAAAATAAAAGATGACCGTTTCTTATTAGCCGGCTGGATTACCATTGCCGGCTGGAGCGGCTCGCTGACTATACATGAGATGATCCGGCTGACGGCAGAATCGGGACAAAATGGATGGAGGAGATTATACCTGCAACCCTTAAAGAAAAATTATTGACCAAAGAAGTTACGAAAACCTCCACATTTGCTACCGGATCTTCTTCGTTCCTGCTAACTTGGCGGTTCGTAGATAGACACGGAAATCGCAGGGCAATACACCATGATCGCTTTCTGTCCAGACTTAAAGATCGAAAAACTCTTATTACGGTGGAAGAACCAGAATCAAAAATGTAAAGATTGCCGCGCTTAAGAATTAGAAGCGGTTTGGAATTTCTTTACCTATGTAAAGTGGTTTTATTAATTCTATCTCTACTTTAGCTAAAGCAAAATTGGCTGATTGATTGAAAGACTAAAACAATGACAAATAATAAATTACTAAGAATGGACAACGTTGGCATCGTGGTAGAATCTCTAGACGATGCGATTTCTTTTTTCTCAGAAATCGGCTTAAAGCTGGAAGGCAGAGGAAAAGTAGAAGGCGAGTGGGCTGGCCGTGTTACAGGACTGGATTCTCAATGCGTGGAGATTGCCATGATGATTACACCAGATGGTCACAGTAGATTGGAACTTTCCAAATTCATAACCCCGTCTACCATATCAGATCATAGGACTGCGCCTGTGAACGCGCTTGGTTATTTACGCGTTATGTTTACCGTTGAGGACATCGACGAATTAGTGTCCAGACTAATCAAACATGGTGCTCAACTTGTTGGAGAAGTAGTTCAGTATGAAAACTCCTACAGATTGTGTTATATTAGAGGAACTGAAGGACTTCTTATTGGACTGGCAGAAGAAATTGGTAAAAAATAATTGAGACCACTGAAAACAGCTGTCAGAAGTCATTTATTACAACATTGCATACTTAACTCATCAGGCTATAAGTAAACTAACGATCTTAAAAACAACAAACTAAACAAAAATGAAAAACTCAATTAAATCCAGAATCTTATTTTTATTAGCACTCTTGTTTGGGCTAATGTTTATCAATGCAGGTATAGATAAATTTCTCCATTACATGCCCATGCCAGAAAAATTACCGGAAAAGATGATAAAAGCGATGACGGCGTTTATGGAAATTGGATGGCTTTTACCACTTATTGGGCTTGCTGAAGTTATTGGCGGATTGCTAATAATTATTCCAAAAACGAGGGCACTTGGTGCTTTAATAATTTTTCCAATAATGGTTGGCATAACACTTACCAATATTTTTCAAGACAGTAGTGGCTTGCCCATCGTATTTATTTTATGGGCTATTTTAATCTGGATAATGGTTGAAAACAGAAGAAAATATCTGCCTTTGCTTGATTAATTAAACCTATTGCAGCTAAAGAGCTTTAAAAGCTTCTCGCACAAGACATCCTTTTTAAACTGGGCGCATTCTACTGAATCCACAGGCAACTTGTTTGGATTTACCGGCTCTTAATCAGGCAAATTTGACTGTCAGTTTATGGCGCTGGGTTCAAATTGGAGTCAGCATCTAACAATGTATTAGAAGCTAGTTGAATAGCTAGATAATTACTGTGATGGGTCAGCGTTACACGTGCTGGTCATCATGCTTTTCAACCCTTTTTTCCGAATCAATCACCTCTTTTTTAAATGTCCTTTCATCTTTTTTATTCCTGCGGATCAGGAAAATGATCAGGGCGATTATTAACAGGACAACTATTGCAGTAACCGTATAGTTAATTTCCATGGGTTGTTATAGATTTTATTCGTTTAGCATAAAGATAGTCTTTTAGCGTAAAACCAATATTAAATTTACATACCAGAACCTTACTTTGAGAAAGCCGGCTATATTTTAAGATAGCCGGCTTAATTATATATTAAAACCTGTAGTTCAATGTAGTAATAAACTGGCGTGGTGCGATTGGGTTTATACTGTAATTTTCATGAGCAAAATAGTTCAGCTCATTTGTAATGTTAGATATTTTTGCAAGTAGTGAAAGTTTCTTCCATGAATATCCTCCTGAAAGATCAAAGGTGGTAAAATCGCTTAAAGGAATAAGTCTGCTTGCTGTTTGGGTTTTAGTATCATTATACCCACCATTGCGGTTTCCCGTATAGTATACTGAAGCACCAACCTTCAATCCTTTTAATTTTCCGTCTTGAAGGGTATAGAATATAGATCCGTTCGCGGTATTCTTAGTTGTACCTATTAAACGTTGACCTTCAACCGTACCGCCAACTGTTGTTGTGGCTTTTCCTGTTGGATTAGTAGCAGTAACAGGTACATTATAGGTAATTACGGTTTTATCTCGGGTTTCTGTGTAACGAATGAAATTATAGCTATAGCCTGCCATGAAATTCAAGCCCGGTAATATAGTGCCTGTTAAATCAAATTCAAGGCCATCACTTAATGTTTTGCCGTTTAATTCTTTAACATTGCTGTCGCCATTTCCAGTACCATCTGCTTTAACTAATGCTTGCTGTGCAAAGTTGCCATTTTTAATACTATAGGCAGTAACATTGGCAGATAACTTCCCCTCAAGGAAATCATTCTTGATACCTGCTTCGTATTGATCAACTAAAGATGGAGCAAGTGTTGCTCCGTATATGTCTAGACCTGTATTGGCAATTAAGTTATTCGCATAACTTATATAAATTGAAGTAGTTTTTAATGGTTGATAGATTATGGCAAGTTTTGGAGAAAAGGCCTTCTCAGTCTTACCTACAGCTGTTCCTTTTCCAATGGTATTGGTTGCTAGCGTATTTATGGTGGTGGCAGGTGTTTTTTGGAAAGTATAACGAATTCCTGCTAAAACTTTAAAGTTTTCGGTTAGTGTTACTAAATCTTGTACAAAGAAACCTATTCTGTAAATGGGAGCATGTGTTCTCGTTGTGTTGGTTGCGTTAGGTTGAACTCCTGAGCCGGTAAATGTTGATGGATCCAATAGGTTCACACTTCCGTAATTGAAAATAGCCACGCCATCGGGACCATACACAAACCCGTTAGAAGTTATTTTAGACTGGTCTGCGTCCGCTCCAACCAAAAGCTTGTGGTCGATGTTTCCGGTGTTGAATTCACCGTTTAAATTAATCTGTTGGTTATAGGTAAACTCCTCTGTTTTAGAATGGGTTACATTACGAAGTGCAATACCGGCTGCATTTGCAAAGGGGCGTTCTGCACTGTAGTAATCTCTATTGTATGACTGTTGAGATCCTAATATATTGATTTTCCAATTTTGATTAAATTGATGATTTATACTTAATTGTGAAGATACCGTATTGGTATTATTGTATGCCCAAGGTGCGTTGATATATGCTCCACGACCGATATTTACTATTTTGTTATCAATTGTTCCGATACCAAAATCTGGGGTGTAATCGCTCTTTAAATAGTCACCCTGCAACAAAATATCTGTTTTATCAGATAGCTTATACAGCAATGATGGATTGACATAGATTCTATCAGCATGAACACTACTTCTAAAGCTGGCAGCTTTCTCATAAGTCCCAATAGTACGGAAAGCAAGATTTTTGGTAATCGGCCCATAAAGATCAATACTAGGTTTGTATAAATCATAGCTCCCTGTACGGAAAGAGACTTCTCCGCCATTTTCAAATTTAGGTTTTTTGGTTACCATGTTTACTACCGCACCGCCGCTTACACCACCGTATAGTAGCGCAGCACTACCTTTTAATACTTCTACAGACTCTAGAGTACTTGTTTCTGGCATACCTCCAGTATTTGTACGCGCACCATTTTTAAAAATGTTATTTGTACCCAAACTATAGCCGCGTGCAAAGAAGGTCTCGCCGCTCACTCCACCACGATTTTCACCATAAGCAACTCCATTTATATTTTTCAGAACGTCGCTTAATCTGTTAACCTGTTGATCGGCTATAATCTGTGTGCCGATAATCTGAACCGCTTGCGGAAGATCTTTGGAAGGAATAAGAATTTTACCTGCGCTAATGGATTTTATATTAGGTGATTTGTAAGTTGAGATAACAATCTCATCCAATTGAGAGCCGCTTTCTATTAATGTAAAGTCTGCCGTTGCAGCTATACCATCTATAACAATTACCTTCTGAGTTTGAACTTGCAAGCCAACTGACGAAGTTCTGATAGTGTATTCACCACTTTTTACATTGTTAAATACAAAAACGCCGAACTCATTGGTAGAAGTTTTTTTATCGCTTTCAACAATTTGCACGGTAACGGAAGCGGCAGGCTGACCGTCATTTGTTTTTATTTTCCCACGAATTGATCCATTTGCGATCCCGGAGGCGAGTTGTGCAGACAACGTTAGGTTTGAGAATAAGAGTACGGATAGAAAAAGGGAAGAGTATAAATATTTCATTTGCTTATTTAGATTAATTCTAGATCGCAAAAGTAAGTTAGAGATACTACATCAGCAAGTTTATTTAGAATTAATTTAAATAGTAGTTATTGGGGCCATTATGAAAATACATAAGGGTATTTTTATTTGGGAATAATCAGTGTTTCAGGCAAGTCGGTTATTTTCTCACAGCACAGTTGTTCCATCACTTGTATAAACTGTGATTTAAGGATGGCGATTGTTTGATCTCCACCTTTACGGCCAAGGGCTGATACGCCATACATAAATGGTCTACCCATGAAGGTGAATTTTGCGCCAGAGGCTAAGGCTCTTGCAATATCAGGTCCAGAACGAAGCCCACCGTCCATCATAATGGTGATCTTATCATTGCATTTTCCGGTTAAGTTTTCTAAAGATCTGATAGATGATTCGCCGGCATCAATTTGCCTTCCTCCATGATTGGAAACGATTATCCCGTCTGCTCCCAAGGCGATTGCTTTTTCTGTGTCCTGATCGCTAACAATGCCCTTTAACACGAGTTTTCCTTTCCACTTATTCCTAATCTCGCCAATTTTTTTCATATCTACCCGCTTATCAAATGATGCATTCATGAATGCTCCAAGCTGCCCCATGTTAAGGCTATTGTCCATATATTTTTTTAAGGTGGCGAACTCCGGAATACCGTATTTTAGCGTTTCTAAACACCAAGCAGGTCTGATTGCAGATTGAAAAACATTGCTGATGTTCATTTTTGGGGGCATGGATAGGCCTGCTTTGATTTCACGGGAACGATATCCGAATGAGGGAACGTCCACCAATACTACAAGGACCGGACATTCCACATCCTGAAGTCTTTGTATAATATCATCACGCATGGAAGTTTTTGCCGGGTGGTATAGCTGAAACCAGAACTTGCTATCCGTAACGGCAGCTATTCTTTCAATACTACTTGTTGAAACAGTACTTAAAATAAACGGAACGTTATGTTTAACAGCAGATTTAGCCAATATTTCTGCAGCGTTAGGCCACATCAAACCTTGAAGGCCGATCGGCGAAATACCAAATGGTGCATCGTAACGGTGGCCAAACAATTCAGTACTTGTATCAACCCCTGTATATTCTTTTAAATATTGCGGCATTAAAGTTATACTGTGAAAGTCGGTTTCATTTCTCAATAAGTTAACCTCTTCATTACATCCGCCCTCCAGGTAATCGAAAGCAAACTTAGGAATCTTTTTTTTTGCCTTTATTTTAAGGTCTCCTATAGAAGGATATCGGGTGTCAAAGCTTAATAAATCAGTTGGCATAGTTATAAATTTGATGGCATTTATAATTTAAAATTTCAATATGGAAAGTTAGTTTATACTGAGACTTCAGGTTAGCATAAAGCTGAACTTAATTGGTACTTTTGTGATAATTTATTTCTGAAACTGAACTGGAAAAAACGTATGATTACCACTTATCATCTTGCTGATTTTTCGCCTTTTTATGAAAGAGAAAAGCAATTTCTGATCCTACCATTTGAGGACTTAAAACGGCCGAGTACTTTTGTATGGCCACATAAGCACAGTTTTTTTGAGATACTATGGATTAGAGATGGAGAATCTGGACACATCGTTGATGAACATACAACAGACCTTTCTCAAGATACCGTTTATTTCATTTCGCCAGGTCAGGTGCACCATATTGAAAAACATGCTGCGGTTAAGGGTGAGAGTATCATGTTCACAGAGGAATTCTTTATTTTAAATTTCACCAGTAAAGAAGCGTTAGATAAATTATGCTTTTTAAGGAATAGCTACAAAAATCCACATCTCAGACTTGATCAGGAAACAAAACAATTGCTTGAGCCGATTTTACAACTGATGTATGCAGAGTTTTCGAGAATTCCACATTCAAAACTCGCTTTAAGTTCGCTTACATTCCTTTTGCTGAATTTTTTGGAGCGACTATATAAGGCTGAGAAAAATATCAATTACGCCGTCGGTCATACTTCTCTGTCGGATAAGTTTACCCAACTATTGGAACAACATTATACGGCCCAGCAACCTGTAGGCTTCTATTCTGAAAAGCTTTGTGTAACATCGCACTATTTAAATGTGATCATAAAAAAAATGACGGGTAAAGCAGTAAGTGAAGTGATCCGCGACCGGCTGATGCTGGAGACCAAACGTATGCTTTACCACACAGACCATCCCATTGGATATATAGCCAATCAATTAGGATTCAATGACTTCTCTTATTTTTCGAGGCAGTTTAAAAAGCAAAATGGGTCTTCGCCAGACCGCTATCGTTCTGAAATGAATGAAAAACGTTCCTAAGTAAAGATACCGATCACATGGTTTTATGCTGTAAGTCCTAAAGCTGCAAGCTGAACTTTGGTATCTTCATAACTGGTATGAACAATACCCGTAAGTCCAAGGCTTTCAGCAATCTGTACAAAAAGCATACGGTCGTCAATATAAACGCTGGTGGCAATATCGCATTGCGAAATATCTATTGCCACTTTAAATATATCTGCATCCGGTTTTCTAAAATGTACAAAACTAGAGGAAACAAACAGATCTATAAACTCATTTAGTTTGAAAGTATTAATCCGGTATTGATTCAATTCTCTGCCTTCATTGCTAATTACCGCTACTTTAAGCCCGTATTTGTGCTTAAGATCACATATTAGTTTTATCATTTCAGGATAGGCCATTGACTTACTGACCATAAAATTCTTGAAATCGTCCTTTGAAAAATGACGGTCCTCGTAAAACACAAGCCTGTCAAGGTATTCATCCAGGGTAATTTTACCCACCTCGTACGTATCAAACGTTAGGTGATGACGCTCTTCCAGTTCTGGCAGGTCAAGACCAAACAATTGTGATGCCTCGGCTCTTGCTGTACGATCCCAACCATTTGTTAATAATACACCGCCAATGTCTGTGAAAACTGTGGTAATCTTTTTTTGCTGCATAATATTTTCCGTTAGCTGTGTGCTGGATTTTTATTTTACACGCTCTACATATTCCCCCGTACGGGTATCAACTTTAATTTTATCGCCTTGGTTTACAAACAAAGGCACTTTAAGTTCAATGCCATTTTCTGTGCTTACCGTTTTCAATGCTCCAGATGAGGTATCACCTTTTACAGCTGGTTCAGCATAAGTAACTTCCAATTCCACAAAATTTGGCGCCTGAGCCATAATAGGTTCTTCGCTTTCAAAAGACACAATAACATCCATACCTTCCTTCAGAAACTTTGCTGATGGGCCAAATAAGGCTTTTGGTACATTAAATTGATCAAAGGATACATTATCCATTACTACAAAATAATCACCTTCATCATACAAATACTGGAAATCATTGGTCTCTACGCGGCAAATCTCTACCTGCTCATCAGTAGCCATACGTGCTTCTACTATCTTTCCTGTTTTAATATTACGAAATTTACCAAGGTAAAAGGCCCCACCTTTTCCCGGAGTACGATGTACTATCTCAGTAACGTTTACCAGTTCGCCATTGAAACGTAATATATTACCTACTTTAATTTCGGATGCTTTAGCCATAAAATTTAATTCAAAATATTTGAGCATAAAGGTATCATCTTTTCTGCTAAAACTATATTAAGCCTACTGAAGATTTCTTTAATTTACTTTTCGCGACTACTAATTAGTCTTAAAACTACAGTTTATCCTTTTAATAGAGCATTTCATATTTATTAGAATTACAACATTATTGTGCATAGCGAACTGATACTGCAATTAATAGCTTAACAATTAATATTTACTATATTTAATTATAGATATCGCTGCTGTTTATAACGTTATTAATTATTGTTACTTGCCAAATAGTAATTCTCATAATTTGAGAAATTAATCCTTATTGTCGGCACTCTGTTTGCTTATTCAGAAATACTTACTGTCCGGAATAATTCTGGCTGGGGGAGATGTTATTCTTCTCAAAATCCTTAAATAAACCCTATAAAATGAAAAAAGAAATTACCAAACTGTTAGCCGTATTGTTCTGCTTTACCGTTGTGCTGTCTGTTTTTCTCAGCGCGTGTAAAAAAGACGATTTTAAAGGCGAACTAACCGGCGTTTGTCCGGTTGTTGTTTCCACGGATCCAATGGATAAAGCTGTTGATGTGGCACTTAACAAGCTCATCTCCATAACATTTAATACTGAGATGGATTCGACCAGTATTAATGCCCAAACATTTACTATTACGCAAGGCGCTACGGCTGTTGCAGGTAAATTGGCAACTACTGCAGATCCAAAAGTATTTACATTTAAACCTACTGTACCTTTAACCCCATTTGCGGTTTATTCAGGCACAGTTACTACTGGTGCTAAAGATAAGTTCCAGTCTGCAATGGTAGCAGATTACAAATGGACATTTACTGCCATTCCACAAGTAACTATAACAGCGTTGCCGTTGGCTGGTGGAACAGTTACCGGAGGCGGAACATCTGCTCAGGGTTCATCAGTTACCGTATCTGCTGTCCCTAATACAGGCTTTACGTTCACCTCATGGACGGAAAATGGCAATGTGGTATCAACTAGTTCAAGTTATCAATTTACCATGGCAGGTAATAGGGTATTAGTTGCCAACTTTACCGCCATTCCTGCAGGTAGTTTTGCTATTAATTTATCCTCAGCGCCAGTTGCAGGTGGTATCACTACAGGGTCAGGTTCTTATGTTACAGGTACTATTGTAACAGTAACTGCTGCTGCAAATCAAGGTTATACATTTGTTAACTGGACAGAAAACGGAGCGATAGCATCCACAAGCTCTAGTTATCAGTTTGTAGTTACTGGAAACAGGACTCTTGTTGCGAACTTCAAATCTGTACCCGCAACGCAGTTTGCTGTCATCCTTTCTTCCAGTCCTGCTGCGGGCGGAACTACTGATGGCGAAGGATCATATCCATCAGGAACATCCGTTACCATCACTTCTGCAAAGAACACAGGTTATACTTTTGTAAACTGGACAGATAAAGTTTCTGGTCTAGTGGTATCAACCAGTCCGGCTTACACCTTTGTGTTGAGTACTAACAGGACGTTTGTTGCCAATTTTGTGCTCAATACTTATACGCTAACTACTACGGCAGTAAATGGGTCTATTATAAAGACACCAGATCAGCCAACCTATAACCATGGTACAACGGTTACGCTTACCGCTACGCCAAGCCCTGGCTATGTATTTAGCGGTTGGTCAGGCGATGCTTCTGGTTCCGTTAGCCCACTTATTGTGGTTATGACTTCCAATAAAAATATCACTGCTAACTTTACGCTAATCGTTCCGCCAGTATCTATATTAGGTAGTGCGGCCTTATTTGGTGTTTTTGGAGGCAACGCCGGTATCACCAATTCAGGATTAAATACGGTTATTAATAATGGTAGTATAGGTACAACTGCCGCATCAACTTTAATAACAGGATTTCATGACGGTACTACAAATGAGATCTATACGGAAACACCTCTTAATGTGGGTAATGTAACCGGTAGAATTTATACTGCTCCACCAGCTCCAGGAACAGCAACTTCATTTGCAATTGCCCAAAAGGGATTATTGGACGCTAATATTGCCTATAACGCCATTTCACCTGCTGCTAGACCAGGAGGAACTGATCCAGGCGCAGGAGAGCTAGGTGGATTAACCTTGGCACCTGGTGTCTATAAATCTGCCAGTGGTACATTTAAAATTACAAACGGCACGCTTACGCTTGATGCTAAAGGTGATGCAAATGCAGAATGGATCTTCCAAACATCTGCAGGTCTTACTGTAGGTATTGCTGGCCCGGCTGGTGCTAGAAGTGTAGTAATGATTAATGGTGGTCTTGCTAAAAACGTGTACTGGTATGTAGGAAGCGCAGCTACTATAAACGCAGCTGGAGGTGGAGTGATGACCGGTACGATCATTTCTTCCGCTGGTGTAACTTTTTCTACTGCTGGAAATGCTGTTCAAACAGTTTTAAACGGAAGAGCACTTTCATTAGTGGCATCGGTAACTATGGTTAACACAACCGTTAATGTGCCTCAATAGGCTAATTGTCTAAATTGAATTATTTTAAAAAGAAAAAATTAACCATGAATAATATCATAAAAACACTCATCAGCTGTGGCTTGATGCTGTTGCTAATACAAGTTAATACAAATGCCCAAACCACACAACCAACGTGGTGGTTCGGACTATCAGGAGCAGCAAATATTAGTCGCTATACTGGTACAACCCAGCGGCTCAATGATGGATTGATAGTTCCTACTGCTTTCCACAAGGGAAAGGGAGTACGTCCATTTGGTTCGTTCCTAATAGAATACCGCCCCGGTAATATTTGGGGCGGTACATTAAACCTTGGTTATGACGGCAGAGGCGGAAAATTTGATGGGGTGGTAGCACCCTGCAATTGCCCGGCCACTTTATCTACTAAACTGAGCTACCTTACCATCGAGCCAGCACTTCGGTTCAGTCCTGGTGGTGGAAACTTCTATCTGTTCGCTGGTCCGCGCGTGGCGGTTAACCTACAAAAGGGTTTCTCATACACGCAATTAAAACAAACTGATAAAGAAGGAGACTTATCGCAAATGCGAAAAACATTGGTGTCTGGCCAAATAGGTATGGGATATGATATTCCAGTTTCTGGTCCTGCAAGTACTACTAAGTTTGTGATATCTCCATTTGTATCCTATCATCCGTATTTTGGTCAGGATGTGAGGTCTATAGAAAGTTGGTCGGTGTCAACGTTGAGAGCAGGTATTGCGTTAAAACTTGGAAAGGGAAAGAAGGCAGCTATCGTAGAAACTCCATCTGTACCTCCTGTACTAATACCTGAAGTTAGCTTTAGCGTACGGGCACCTAAAGATAAATTGGTGAGTCATAAAGTTAGCGAAACATTGCCTTTACTAAATTATGTGTTCTTTGATCAAGGCAGTACCGCCATACCAGCAAGGTACATTGCGCTATCAAAAGATCAGGCAACTGATTTCAGAGAAATGCAATTGCAAAATTCAGGAACACCAGATATGACCGGCCGTTCTGCAAGGCAAATGAATGTTTACTACAATGTATTGAATGTGGTAGGAGACAGAATGAGGAGCGATCAGTCGATTAATATTGTCCTTAGTGGTGCATCTAAGAATGGCCCGTCGGAGGGTAAATCTTTCGCTAGTGCGATTAAAAATTATTTAACCAGTGCTTTTGATATAGCAGGAGACAGGATTGCCGTAAATGGCCGTACCAAACCTATCATTCCATCTGAGCAACCTGGTGGTAAGAAGGAGCTTGAATTGCTTAGAGAAGGTGATAGGAGAGTAGATATTCAAAGTAGCTCTAAAGCATTGATGCTGGAAGTTGGAGGTGGCATGATCAGGCCAGTTCAAATCAGCACCGTTCAATCTGATCCTTTGGATAGTAAGATTCTGTTTAATGTCCCAGAAGCAGAAAAGGTATTGAGTTCTTATGCGATCGATATAACAGATCAAGCTGGAACAGTACAACATTTTGGACCTTTTCATGCCAATCAGGAAAGTGTATCAGGAGCAAGCGTGTTGGGTGCTAATCAATCGGCCGATTATAAAGTGGTAATGACAGGTACAACAAAATCTGGTGCAACTACTAAAAAAGAATCGACACTGCATTTACAAGCACAGCCTGAAGTGACGGAGAACGGAAGCCGTTATAGCATCTTGTTTAACTTTAACAAGGCGACAACTGTAGCCACTTACGAAAAATTTCTTACAGATGTGGTAGCTCCATTGATAGTAGATGGATCAACCGTAATCATTCACGGACATACCGATGTAATTGGCTCTGAAACCTACAACGCTAAATTATCTGTAGAACGTGCTAAACAAGCGCAACAGATTATTGAAGCAGCTTTAACAAAAGCAGGAAAAACAGGAGTTAAAATAGAGACAGTTGGTTTTGGCGAAGCGCTTGACCATGCACCATTTAACAATGGTTTACCAGAAGAACGCTTCTATAACCGTACAGTTATCATTGATATTGCAACGCAATAACAGGCGTTAAAAACGTTAATATAAGTCCCTGCTGGCAATAGCAGGGACTTTCTTATTACATTAAAACTTCGAATTTCTGTTGCTGAAAAAGGCCACTTTCGATAACACCCGTAATAGATTTGATTTTAAGTTCAAAATTTGAATCGATGGTGTCAAACCAGGCGTCTACTATAAGATTTCCATTTTCTGTAATTACAGGTCCATCTTTTCCCTTAGCAGGTCTTAAATTGAGGCTCGCTGCCCCTAAGGCTAACAATTGGCTTTCTACATATAAAATAGACTGTGGGAATACCTCAATTGGAACCGGGAATTTTGAACCCAGCTTGTCCACAATTTTTGAAGGATCAACGATGATGTAATTTACTGCACAAGAGTTCATTAGTAGTTTTTCCTGAAACATGGCGCCGCCTCTTCCTTTAATCAGCTGATTGTTGGGGCCAACTTCATCTGCGCCATCAAATAGCCAATCAGGCTTGTTTTCTAATAGTGAAGTAAGTTGTAGTCCAAGTGATGAACAAGTCATGGCTATTTCTATTGACGTTGGGATAAACTTAACATCCAGCTGCTCTTTGCGGATTCGATCTGCAATTGAAAATAAGGCTAGAAAAGCAGTTGATCCTGATCCTGCACTAATTACCTGTCCGTTTTTAACCTTAGCTGCTATTTTATCAGCCACGAGTTGTTTTTGCTCGCGGTTAATGATGTCTCCCGACCACTCCAGCTGCGCTATCATCTTACTGTTCCAAATCATTTGTTTTCCATTTACGCTGTTTTTTT
>JANXVH010000017.1 GCA_025351765.1 Pedobacter sp. | reverse complement strand
TGAATAATTTGATCGTGTATTAATAACTGTTTCTGTACAGAATCAACGCTAATAAGCGCCCTTGCATGTCCCATTGATATTTTTTGATCGCGAATAGATATTTGTATTGCAGGCGGCAACTTAAGCAACCGCAGGTAGTTGGCAACTGTAGACCGGTTTTTACCTACCCTTTCTCCCAATTGTTCTTGCTTCAAATTACATTCCTCCATCATCCTCTGGAAACTTAGAGCCACCTCTATGGCATTCAGATTTTCACGCTGAATATTTTCAATTAGTGCCATTTCCAGCATTTGCTGGTCATTTGCACTGCGAACATAGGTAGGTATCTCCGTTAGCCCGGCTAGCTTTGAAGCTCTTAAACGGCGTTCTCCCGAAATTAACTGGTAGCCTCCGTCAGACTTCTTTCTAACAGTTATTGGCTGTATTAGTCCTTGTACACGAATCGATTCAGATAATTCAATAAGGGCTACCTGATCAAACTCAGTGCGGGGTTGATATGGATTGGTTTCAACATCGCTGATCTTAATATGCCCAATGCTACTACTATTTCCTACTTCTTGCCTAATTTCGTTAATGGAATTGACCCCATTGGCATGTCTTGGCGGATTTACAGAATCAGAGTCATCTAAAAGCGCACTTAACCCTTTACCTAAACCTGTTTTTCGCTGAAAAGATGTCATTAAATATATATTAAATAATAGCTGTCGTTTGACCCTCTAATTCCTTTACCATTCCATTTTTACGAACAATTTCACGTGCAAGATTGAGATAATTTATCGCGCCCTTACAATTAGCATCGTGCATAATAACGGAAACCCCATAACTTGGCGCCTCGCTAAGCCTGGTGTTACGTTGTATAATTGTGTCAAAAACCAAGTCTTGAAAATGTGTTTTCACTTCTTCCACTACTTGATTAGAAAGACGTAAACGAACATCGTACATGGTTAACAATATACCTTCTATCTCCAATTCAGGATTTAAACGATTTTGTACAATTTTAATTGTGTTTAGCAATTTACCAAGACCCTCCAAGGCGAAATATTCGCATTGAACAGGAATGATAACGGAGTCTGCTGCAGTTAACGCATTAATGGTGATTAAACCTAATGAAGGTGAACAATCAACAATGATAAAATCATATTGATCTTTTACCTTTTCCAGCACCGCTTTCATCTTATACTCCCGGTTATTCAAGTTGATCATCTCTATCTCTGCACCAACAAGGTCAATGTGGGCCGGAAGCAGGTCCAGGTTAGGAGTTTCTGTTTTTTGAATAGCCTCAGATGGCTCTACGTCATTAATGATGCATTCGTAAATGCTATTTTTTATATTTCTAGGATCAAACCCAATACCTGAAGTGGAATTGGCCTGCGGATCAGCATCAACTAACAAGGTGCGGTATTCCAGTACGGCCAAGCTTGCGGCCAGATTGATGGACGAAGTAGTTTTACCTACACCACCCTTCTGATTTGCCAATGCAATAATTTTACTCATCTATTCTAATACTAATTTCAATTGTTGTGTAAGACTTGTTTTTTCCCGGAATAAGTGTGTAAAAATGCTATTTTTGCAATGTTTCGGGGATATTTTACGGATAGCTAAGATACAAAGTAAATAATAATTTCGTTATTTACGCTACAAGTGTTTTACACATCTTATTAACAATTTAGACATGCTGACCATCATATCGGGCACAAACAGGGTTGGAAGTAACTCCTTAAAAGTTGCCACATATTATCAGAAAACACTGACTTCAAAAGGTTTAGATTCTCAACTACTTAACCTGGAAGATTTGCCCAACAATATGGCTGATACTGATTTAT
This sequence comes from Pedobacter sp., assembly GCA_025351765.1. GTDB lineage: Bacteria > Bacteroidota > Bacteroidia > Sphingobacteriales > Sphingobacteriaceae > Pedobacter. Next base: position 36,051 of record JANXVH010000017.1, on the reverse strand, counting down.
ATGGAAAAAGAAGTGAACATTTTCAGAAAATCCAGAATTTGATCATAAAGACCAATAAATTCCTCTTTGTTATACCTGAATATAACGGTAGCTTTCCCGGAGTACTAAAGCTTTTTATTGACGCCTGTGATTTTCCAGGAAGCTTTTATGATAAAAAAGCAGCTTTGGTGGGTATATCGTCTGGTAAGTATGGTAACATCCGCGGCGTAGACCATTTTGGGGGCGTATGCAGTTACCTGCACTTAAATGTTTTACCAATGAGAATCCATATACCTGCAATTAAAACCGAATTTGATGAAAGTGGCGACTTCTATAATGAAGACACGCTAAAATACACCGGGGAGCAAATGGATAAATTTATTTTGTTTTAAAACTTATCCAGGTATCGCCTTCATTTCCAAAAATAAAATAACCCGGGTATAGCATTTCTGCCAGATCTTCCAGAGATTCCACCATTGCTTCTGCAGTAGTAGCAAAGGCAGCTTCCGTATTCCATAAATAAACACGGTTAAATTCCACCGCGGGCCATTCTTCATTTAACAATGCTGGCACCTGACCCATTAAATGCAAAGCACTTTGTCCATGCTCTGTATATATCAGCACCCTGGCGGCGGTCGCATCATACTGCAGAACGCCTCCCGCGTCTTCCAATAATTCCCTAAAATTTCCGATCAGCATGTTATTTGTATCCAAACACATGACAGAAACCTTATCCATAAACTTGATCTTGTGCTGTATGATGTCTACACGCTCTTGAAGCTGTTCCCGCAGATCTTCATCGGCAACTTCATTTATCAGTGTATTTAAAAAGGACATAATGATTTATTTCTTACTTTGTGCAAAAATAGTATTCCTTACTTGATGCATCGTATTATATTCAACATTTTTTGCGGACTGATACTCTTCTTTTTAGTCTCATGTAAGAGCAGCGTTTCCAGCAGCAACAAAAAAATATTCAATATGAATATAGATCAGGGGCTTACTTCAATGGATCCTGCTTTTGCCAGAAACCAAAATGCAATGTGGATGATTAACCAGGTTTTTAATGGTTTGGTTCAGATAGACAGCATATTAAACACAGTTCCATGCATCGCAAAATCCTGGCAAATCAGTAAGGACGGATTGATCTATACTTTTAATTTGCGTAACGATGTTTTTTTTCATGACGATCCTTTATTTTTCGGAGGTAAAGGCCGAAAAGTTGTAGCATCAGATTTTACATACAGTTTTTTCAGGCTGATTGATCCAAAAATAGCATCATCTGGGGGTTGGATATTTTATGATAAAGTGAAAGACATGAGTAACTTTAAGGCAATCAATGACAGCACCTTACAGATAAATCTGATTAAACCTTCACCTACCTTTATTAAAATCCTGGCAACGCAATATTGCTCCGTTGTTCCAAAAGAAGTTGTGGAGCACTACGGAAAAGATTTTCGCAGTCACCCGATAGGCACCGGTCCTTTTAAGTTTAAATACTGGAAAGAGGACGAGATTCTGGTATTGCTGAAAAATGAACATTACTGGGAAAAGCTTCACGGAGTACAACTGCCTTTTCTTGATGCGGTAAAAGTTACATTCATCTCTGACAAGCAGAGTTCCTTTATGAATTTTATAAAAAAAGAGCTTGATTTTTTTGATAAAGTTGACGGAAGTTATCGCGATGATATCCTGACCAAAAGCGGCAAGATGACGCATAAGTTTAAGGGCAAGTTTAACCTGACTAAGAGCCCTTATCTTTGTACAGAATACATAGGAATTCTTGTAGATACCAATATTGCTATTGCAAAAAAATCGCCCTTAAAGTATAAAAAAGTCAGGCAAGCAATCAGTTATGCTATTGATAAGCAAAAGCTGATCAAATACCTGCGCAATGGGGTAGGAATACCCGCTACTTCAGGTTTTGTGCCACAAGGAATGCCAGGTTTCGACAGCATTGCGGTTAAGGGCTATCATTATAATCCCCAAAAAGCTGAAAAGCTGCTTGCCGAAGCGGGCTACCCTGATGGCAGAGGAATGCCTCAGATTACGCTAAATACTTCTACAACTTATAGAGACTTGATTGAGTTTATACAGGGAGAACTGCATGCAATAGGTATCATCGTAAAAGTAGATGCAAGCCCAAGCGCCAGTCTGCGCGACCTAATGTCGAAAAACGAGGTCAATTTTTTTAGGGGCTCCTGGATTGCAGATTATCCTGATGCTGAAAACTACCTGGCGATGTTCTACTCCAAAAATAAGGTGCCAAATGGACCGAATTATACCGCCTATTACAATAAAGATTTTGATAGGCTTTTTGAACAGAGCTATTACATTAGTGATGATAAAGAACGTTTCAAGCTTTACCAGAAAATGGATAACATGGTAATGGAATATGCTAATATCGTCCCAATATTTTACGACCAGTCCGTAACTATGACCCAAAAAAATATTAGTGGGTTTACAATAAACCCGCTAAATTTAATGATACTAAAAACTGTTAAAAAGAAATAACTTAAGGCTGCACACCACCCAAGCCACCGCCCTGTTGTTGCTCATCTTTTTTCAAATCGTCATTCTTAACTGTTTTCTTCTGGGTAAACTTAAGCTTACCAAAATTATAACTAAAATTGACGCCAAAAGAGCGAAGCGGGTAATGAATATCGGTACTCTGAACTGAAGTTTGCGTTCTATTCACCGTCTTAATATTAAGATCTCTGCTAAAGGGGTTTAATACATTTAACCCAACCGTAGCCTTTTTATTTAAGATTTGCTTTTTTACGGCGCCGCCGTAAAAGTACATCATGTCAGTCTTACCCTGAAAAGTACGCTTCGGCGAATTGATCACTCCCCAAAGCTCTGTACTCCAACCTCCATTAAAACCATATGCAGACCTGGCAAAAATATTGTAATTAACTAACGTTCCTGTGCCTACATTGCTGTTGCTGTTGTTAACTTCATAAGTGTTTAATCCAAAGTTACTCATCAATGTCCACTTCGGTTTTGGATTATAAGATCCAAAAACATTGAATCCGTAAGACCTACTTGTACCAACGTTAGTATAGGTTGTTAAGTTCTTCCCATCTTCAATTGGCTTGATAGTACTTTCAATTACATCTTGCGTATTTCTGTAGAATACAGACGCATTGATAACAGATCCTTTAATAAACGTAGAATAACCGAGTTCTATGTTATCGGTAAGTTCTGGAGATAGCTTCGGATTACCCTCCATTGGATTGAACACGTCACTTTGATTCCTGAACGGGTTCAAATAGAACAAACTAGGCCGTTGCACCCTGCGGTTGTAGCTTACCTTAACAGTACTCATTGCACTCAGGTTTTGAGAAATTATTGCGCTGGGGAATAAATTAAAATAATCATTATTAAAACTTAATGCATTCCCTGCCAAGCCATCTATTTTTGTATACTCTGCCCTTAAACCGGCTTTTGCTGTGATCTTTTTGGTGAGCTTAAATCCTAATACTCCATAAACAGATGCCACATTTTGATCATAATCAAAATCCTGCGCAGCCTGATCATAATTGCTGGTAATCTTTCTTGCAATCCCTTTAATCCCTGTTTCTAACATTGTGGTCTTGCTAAACGGATAAACGTAATCGCTTTGCAATGTATATTCATTGTTCTTACCGGTATTGCTTCCAATAACTGTTAAAGAAGACGGTATAGTAATCCCCACAAACTCATTGGAGAAATCACTGGTATTCCTGCCTGTAGAAAGCTGTCCAGAAACGCTAAACTCTTCCCCTTCTCTCTTACTCGTCTTCCTATAATCAGCAGTCCAGTCCATGTTTCGAAATCCCATGTCCATATCTCTAATATTACGGGAAAGCAAGTTATTTGCATTGATATCTGTGCTGCCGGGACCCCCATTTGAAAAACTATTAAGTTTAACATTGGATGAAAAGTTATTATAAGCATTTAGATCATAATCCAACCCGGCACTTCCGTTATAGCCCACCCTAGACCATTTAGAATACCCATCCTGGGAAATAGTACTTGTTACCCCATTAACTATAGAATTATTGAAATTCTGCACATGAGAATTTTGAGGGTAGGCATGGTTTAAACCAAGACTAGTAGTTAGGGCCAATCTGCCTGTTTTAGTGTTTAGGTTAAAAGCACCGTTGTTAGATCTGGTACCAACAGAAGTGTTAATGCTTCCACTTGTACCTTCAGCGTTGCTCTTCTTTGTGATGATGTTTATAATACCTCCCGATCCTTCTGCATCATATTTAGCGGAAGGGCTGGTTATTACTTCTACGCTTTTGATTTGCTCTGCAGGAATCATTTTTAAGGCATCTGCAACGCTGTTTGCCATTGTGCCCGAAGGTTTTCCATTAATGAGCACCCTAACGGCGCTACCTCGCAACTGAACGTTCCCATTCATATCTACCGAAAGCATGGGTACTTTACGCATCACATCAGTAGCATCGCCCCCTGCATTGGTTATATCTGCCTCTGCGTTATAGACTAACCTATCTACTTTATTTTCGATCATTGCTTTTTGCCCAACAACGGATACCTCTTTCAAGTTGCTTTCAATTGAAGCAAGGTAAATAGTACCCGCATTATAATCAGGTTTTTCAGGACTGGTAGTTACCATAACCGATTTGGTTTTATACCCCAGAAAACCAATAGACATTACATAAGAATCAGGTGCAATACTTTGCAGCACTACTTTTCCCTTTTCATCTGTAACACCACCGTTAACCGATTTGTTTGTTGTTGCTTTTGTTAATGCAACACTCGCATAATCTACAGGCTTTTTTGTAGCAGAATCAATCACAATAGCAGTAATACGACCTAAAATTTTTGGTTTTTGAGATACCCCTCCGCCCATTGGAAACTGCGCTTTAGCAGTGGTTAACACCCCTATTCCCGCAAGTAAAAGTATAATTCTTTTCATATATTTTTTATTTCTTCAATTAGTCTGCGCAAGGTAGTATTTGTTACACTCAGCTACAATGGATTTTAGATAACTAGGGGGCAAATATCGGTGAAGAACCCTTTTTTATCGGTGTAAAATCCTGGCAATTTATCCCTGCATCAGATGTTGATTGTTATCCTATTTACCATTACCTTTGAGCCACTATTTATAACATGATAAAACTTTTTATTGCGGGCTACCCGCCAGACATTCAGGACGAGGAACTCACTAAAATGTTCAGCTGTTATGGAATAATACATAGCATTAACCTGATAGTGGACAAAGTAAGCAACAAGCACAAAGGATTTGGCTTTATTGAAATGCTTGACGAGACCGGTGCAGACCGAGCCGTTGCCGTGTTACACGGTACTGTTTTTAAAGGCCGAAAAATTACAGTTAAAATTGCCGACGAGGATAGGGAAAAGAAGCCTAGGGTATTTCGAACAAACCACTTCGACAATGAGGACAAGGTTAGTCAGCCAAATCAGGAACCAACTTTAAACACAAAACGTCCTCGTAAGCTAATTTCCCGATAAACATGACAGTTCGTAATGGCGATAGGGGTTTGCTCAACTCCGTGTCCCATCCTTGTTAGCGCCGTATTTTTAGAATCATAGGGGTATCGTATAATGATACTTGAAGTATTATTTAGATATACCAACGATACGGAAAGGATAACCAACGGATACCGAATGGATAACCGACGGTACTACCCAGACCGAAGGCAGGTACTACCCAGACCGAAGCCAGGTATAATCTGATACTTTATTGGGCCATGATGAATTGATTATATTTTCATACTTTCGTTTTTGCGTGTAAAACCTGGCAAATAACCAAACCTAAATCTAGTATGTATTCTGTTCTTAAAAACATCGTAAACGCAGCATTAATTTTGCAATGCGGAATCGCGTCAGCAGCAGACATTTCAATTAAAATTACCAAGAAATACCTTAATTTTCCGATTTCACAAAAGCAAAATAGAGCCCCTATGCGCCTTGAAGTTGGAGGTAAACTGGAACAGTCTTTTGTAATCAGGTTATCCGCCGATCCTGAGTATTGGACTTTTACAGATGTAAGCGCTTTTAAAGGAAAGACAATAAAGATTAGTTATGATGGTGATGCAGCAGGGTTAAGCAAGGTTTATCAAGACGATAAAATTAATGGCCAAGATTCTATCTATCATGAAAAAAACCGCCCGCAATATCACTTCACTACAAGAAGAGGATGGATAAACGATCCGAACGGCATGATTTTCTATGAAGGTGAATACCACTTATTCTACCAACACAACCCTTATGAAAGAGAATGGGAAAACATGTCATGGGGCCATGCAGTAAGTAAGGATATGATCCATTGGGAGGAGCTGGCTGTGGCCTTGCATCCTGACAAGTTGGGCACTATGTTTTCAGGATCAGCAGTAATCGATTATCAAAACACCTCTGGTTTTGGTAACAGAAAAACGCCTCCTATGGTTGCAGCTTATACAGTGGACAACCCCGATAAAGAAATTCAATGTATCGCTTACAGTCTTGACAAAGGGAGGACTTGGGCTAAGTATTCAGGCAATCCAGTTATTGATTCTAAAGCCAAATGGAATAGCAAGGATACCCGTGATCCTCGTGTATTTTGGTATAAACCAGGAAACCATTGGGTGATGGTACTTAACGAAAGAGATGGACACTCTATCTATAATTCAAATAATTTAAAAGAATGGACTTTTGAAAGCCACATTACAGGCTTCTGGGAATGTCCGGATTTGTTTGAGCTACCAATTGATGATGATAAAAGCAAGACAAAATGGGTGATGTACGGAGCTTCTAATACCTATATGATTGGATCATTTGATGGAAAAACCTTTACCCCAGAACACGGGAAGTATCAATATACCACTGGCACCATCTATGCCGCACAAACATTTACAAATATGCCAAAAAGCGATCCAAGAAGGATCCAAATTGGATGGGGAAGAGTGCAACAACCAGATATGCCATTTAATAACATGATGCTTTTGCCTACGGAACTAAAGCTAAAAACTACAAAGGATGGCCCCAGGTTGTTCAGCTCACCGATTAAGGAAACTGAACAACTTTTTGAAAAAGTACAGGAATGGCCAACGTTGACTCCGGACGATGCCAATGCTAAACTTAAGAAATTCTACAATTCAGACCGATTTAGAATAAAAGCCACCATTAAATTATCTTATGCAACCAGCGCGGGATTTAACTTGTTTACCCAGCGTATACTGGATTACGACATGAATTTTAACACGATTAATGGTGTACTCTATTCCCCTGAAAAATTAGGCAGTATGGAGATCATAGCTGATATATTTGTAGATAGAACATCTATCGAAGTCTTTATAGATGGAGGAAAATATTCTTATTCTATGGCTCGCCTGCCGAATCCCGAGAGTAAAGAAGGATTACATTTCTGGGGCAATAACACCGAGATTAAAAATCTGGAGATTTACAGTGTTAAATCTATCTGGAGATAAGACTTAAAAAGAATAGTGAATATTGCTAAATAACAATATTCACTATTCTTCCTTTTACCACTATAACTTTCTTAGGTATTCTGCCGTCAAGGTATTTTTGTACCTCTTCGCTACCCAGCACGGTTTCTTCTATTTCTTTAACTTCAAGAGCTAAACTAAGATTTAAATTTAAACGCGTTTTACCATTTACAGAAATGGGATAACTGAACTCATCCTCTACCATATATTCAGGCTTAAATTGCGGATATGTGGCAAAAGATAAACTTCCAGACTCGTTTCCTAACAGACTCCACAGCTCTTCGCATATATGTGGTGCGTAAGATGCAAGAACAACAACAAGATCTTCCAGTATCTGTCTGTTTTTACACTTCAACTCCGTAAGTTCATTAACAGCGATCATAAAGCTTGACACTGAAGTATTGAATGAAAAACGATCAATATCATCCTGAACCTTTTTGATAATCTTATGTAGCGCCTTTAATTCTGCTTTTGCGGGTATGGCATCCTCTACATTAAATATCCATTGATCGTTATGGAACAAACGCCAGAATTTACGTAAGAATTTGAACACCCCCTCAATCCCATTGGTATTCCATGGCTTACTTTGCTCTATCGGCCCCAGGAACATTTCATACATCCGCAAAGTGTCTGCTCCGTAATTTTGAATAAGCACATCAGGGTTAACCACATTGAATTTAGACTTGGACATCTTTTCGACATCAACGCCACAGATATATTTACCATTTTCTAAAATAAATTCAGCATCAGCAAATTCAGGCCTGAAAAGCTTGAACTTCTCAACATTTAGAATCTCATTCTCTACTATATTTACATCAACATGAAGTGCGGACGTCTTATAATCCTTCTTTAATCCTTGAGAAACAAGTGTATTTGTACCCCTGCCTGCATCATCCACTACACGATATACAAAATTGCTTCTGCCCTGAATCATGCCCTGATTGATCAACTTTTTGAATGGTTCCTCCTCTTGAACGTAACCAAGATCCTTTAGGAACTTATTCCAGAAACGGCTGTACAACAAGTGGCCGGTAGCATGCTCTGCGCCCCCAATATAAAGATCCACATCCTTCCAGTAGGCAATGGCTTTTTTAGATGCGAAATCACTAGTATTATTTGCATCCATATAACGGTACCAGTACCAGCTGGATCCTGCCCAGCCCGGCATTGTGCTTAATTCGTATTCATATTGATCTTCATAACTCCAATCCTCTGCCCTGCCCAATGGAGGCTCTCCTGTTTCTGTTGGTAGGTATTTATCAATTTCTGGTAGTATTAAAGGTAATTCCTCTTCTTTAATTAGGTAAGGTAATCCGTCCTTAAAATAAACAGGAATAGGTTCACCCCAGTAGCGCTGGCGACCAAAGATGGCATCGCGCATGCGGTAATTTACTTTTGCTTTTCCAACGCCCTTTTCTTCAATCCACAAATTTAAAGATTGGATGGCTTCTTTATAGTTTAAGCCATTTATAAATCCTGAGTTGATGTAAGTACCTTCTTTTGTTGGATCTGCCTGGATGTCAATATCTTTTTGCCCGTCCAGAATCTGTAAAATAGGGAGATTGAAATGCGTAGCAAATAACCAGTCGCGTTGATCTCCACTTGGCACACCCATTACAGCGCCAGTACCATAACCTGCAAGCACATAATCGGCAATCCAAAGTTGAACGCTTTCACCATTTACGGGATTGATCACATGACTGCCGGTAAATGCTCCTGATACCGTTTTGGTATCAGCCATACGATCCAGCTCAGATTTCTTCTTGGTTTGAACAATATAGTTATTGACTTGATCTTGCTGGGCAGGTGTTGTTAAAACAGAAACCAACTCGTGCTCTGGCGCAAGCACCAAATAAGAAACACCAAATATAGTATCAACACGGGTAGTAAATACTTCGATATATTCTGCAATGCCTGCAGGTACATTATTATCTATAGCAAACCTCACGCTTGCGCCTACACTCTTGCCAATCCAATTGCGTTGCATTTCCTTAACCGGCTCTGGCCAGTCTACCGTATTTAAACCTTGCAGCAAACGTTCAGCATAGGCTGAGATACGCATACTCCACTGCATCATTTTCTTTTGCTCAACGGAGTGTCCTCCACGCTCAGAATAACCATCTTTAACTTCATCGTTTGCAAGAACAGTGCCCAGTGCCGCGCACCAGTTAACGGTACTCTCCTTTAGGTAAGTTAAACGATATTTTAATAGTTCAGCCTGCTTTTCTTCGCTGGACATAGTTGCCCAGTCGCTTGGTAAAAACGCGTTTACATCTTCATCACAAACCGCTTTTACATCAGCGCTGCCCGAAGCATTAAATTTCTCAATAAGGGTGGTAATGTCTTCAGCACGGTCCGTGTCCAGGTTGTACCAGGAATTAAACAATTGCATAAAAATCCATTGGGTCCATTTATAATACTCAGGATCGCTGGTGCGGAGTTCTCTACCCCAGTCGAATGAGAAACCTATCTGATCCAATTGGGTACGGTAGGTATTGATATTGGTTTCGGTAGTTATTGCTGGATGCTGACCAGTTTGTATGGCGTACTGCTCTGCAGGTAAACCAAAAGAATCGTACCCCATTGGATGAAGCACATTAAATCCTTTTAACCTCTTATACCGTGCAAATATATCTGATGCAATATAACCAAGAGGATGACCAACATGTAATCCTGCCCCTGAAGGGTAAGGAAACATATCTAGTACATAATATTTAGGTTTTGAATTTTCTGTCTCTGCTTTGAAAGTTTGATTTTGAGCCCAGTGTTTTTGCCACTTCTGCTCTATTTCTTTAAACTGGTAATCCATTACTAATGTCTTGATTAACGCTGCCTAAGCGTGGTGCATTTTTGTGTGAGAGGCAAAAATAAGGAAATATGTCTGGTTTGGAAAAGATTAGTAAAATAGAGCTGGAGAGCCGAAGAGAAAGTGCCGGGGATCTCTATTTTCAGGAACATTATATATGCTTAATGAGCCGGAAATAAAATAAGCACCTATACAGGCAATACTGACATAAACACAAGCAGACAAGCCAAACAACTCGGCTGACATGGCTATACAGGCCACTGGAGTTTTAGCTGCGCCAGCAAATACAGCGACAAAGCCCATACCAGCAAGTAACCCAACTGGAAGGGGCAGGAACATAGCAAGCGCGCTCCCTAATGTGGCGCCGATGAAAAATAAAGGAGTTACCTCGCCCCCTTTAAAACCAAAACCCAAGGTTAAGGCTGTGAGTATTATTTTCAACAAAAAACTTTCAGGTGCGATCGAACTTCTAAAGGCCTCCGAAATGACAGGAATACCCAAACCAACATACTTATAAAGACCAAAAACTATTACCACCACAGACAATATAGCGCCACCAATTAGCGGCCGAAACGGTGGGTATTTAATTAACTTACCCAAATTTGAAACATTATGTATGAGAAATACAAAAAGAATGGACGATAGACCAAAAAAAATCCCTGCAACCGCAGCTGAACCTACTCCGTATGCATTAACTGAAGGAATGATGCCGATGTTATAAGATACATGGGTTGTGCCCCAAAGTTTGGCAACGTAATCAGCGCCATAAGCGACGATTACAGAAGGAAGAAGCGCTTTATAAGGGAATTTGGCAATCAACAATACTTCAATGCCGAAAATGGCACCGGCGATAGGCGTTCCAAATACAGATGCGAAGCCAGCACTGAGTGCAGCGATGATCACCAGGGTTCGCTCCTGCGCAGTCAATTTGAATGGGGCATGTAACTGATCTGCGGCTGAGGCCGACATTTGAAGCGCTGTCCCTTCCCGTCCGGCAGAACCACCAAACAAATGGGTTATTAATGTGCCTGCAAGCACTAAAATTGCCATTTTTAAGGGAATTACATCGTTTGGTGAATGAATGGTATCAAAGACTAGGTTATTACCACGTTCTACAGTTTTGCCATATTGGTGGTAGACAAACCCAACAACCAAACCAGCAAGAGGGAGAAAATAAATTAAGTGCCTATGATTATCTCTAAAGTATGTTACCAAATTTAGTCCAGCTAAAAAAAATGCCGAAAGCGTGCCCGCTAATAGGCTAATGAGGAGCAAAAGCAATAACCACTTAAAAATAAAATTTACAAACATCTGTTTCAAATATAGAATTTATGCCTGAATGTTAAATTTATAGCGTTAAATAATGTTAAAAACGATTGAGCGCAGATAGATAAAAAGGATATAATTTACTTTAGTTGCTTATATTTTTTATTTTCGCAAATATAATTTACTAATACATGGAAGAATTTGAAGTGAGTGATGCTTCTAAGAAGACAAAGACCATCTATATTTCTACAATATTTAGTATCGCCTTAGTCTTACTAATGCTGGGAATGCTCGGGTTGATATTGGTACATGCTAAAAACTTATCAAACTATGTAAAAGAGAACATTGTCCTTAATATTATAGTTGATGAGGGTGCAAAAGAAGCTGACGTCCTTCAGTTTCAAAAAGAATTAAACGCCAATCCTGCAATAAAAAATACACAATATGTAAACAAGGACATGGCGGCCAGAAATCTAACCAATGACCTTGGCGAAGATTTTGTAAATTTCTTAGGGTACAACCCCTTATTATCGACCGTTGATGTTTATTTGAAAGCTGATTTTGCAAATTCTAAAGGAATAGACGCACTTAAGGCAAGTATATCCAAAAACCCAGTTGTTAAGGAAGTAATTTACCAAAGTTCGTTGATCGACATGGTTAATAATAACATTAATACCATTGGGCTGATCATTCTTGGGTTTGCTGCTATATTGCTAATTATATCTGTTGCCTTGATTAACAATACGATTAGACTTGCCATTTACTCCCAGCGTTTTCTGATTAAGAGCATGCAGCTTGTCGGCGCTACCCGAAACTTTATCCGTAAACCATTTATCCTTCTTGCTGCATTACATGGCTTAATTGCTTCATTTATAGCTATTCTAATTTTACTTGGCTTACTTTATTACGCACAGCGCGAGATTCCGGAAATTATAATACTTAGAAATTACACGGAATTCGGAATTGTACTACTTGGCTTGGTAGGTGTAGGTATTTTTATTACCGCTATCAGTACGTCCTTTGCGGTTAGCCGTTATTTACGTTTAAAAATTTACGACCTTTATAGATAATGATAGAAAAAAAAGCAACTCCTGCAATGCAGGAAAACAAATCAGAATTGGTATTTAACAGAAAGAATTATAAACTACTGCTCATCAGCATTGCAATTGTTGTTTTAGGCTTTATCTTAATGATGGGCACAACAGATATCTATGACTTTAGAAAAACTTTACTCGCTCCGATGGTGGTGTTGTTTGGTTTTGGTTTCGGAGTTTACGCCATTTTAAAGAAGTAGTTTCATGAATTATTTTCAAGCTATCATCCTTGCAGTAATTGAAGGGCTAACGGAGTTTTTGCCTGTTTCTTCTACCGGACATATGATCATTGCTTCGTCTTTTATGGGTATTGCCACTGACCCGTTTGTGAAATTATTCACCATTGCGATCCAGTTAGGTGCCATTCTTTCTGTTATCGTTTTATATTTCAAGCGCTTCTTTCAAACTATTAATTTTTATCTAAAGCTGATTGTTGCTTTTATACCTGCAGCTATTTTTGGATTTTTATTGAGTGACAGGATTGATAAGTTGCTTGAAAGTCCGCTTACTGTAGCAATTTCCCTTGTTGTGGGGGGTATTATCCTCCTCTTTGTAGACAAATGGTTTAATAAGCCAACCATCCTTGAAGAAAAAGAAATTACTTACATCACAGCTTTAAAAATCGGCTTTTTTCAATGCTTGGCTATGATACCAGGTACATCAAGATCTGGAGCAACCATTGTTGGTGGTATGTATTTAAAAGCAAGCAGAAAAGTGGCGGCAGAGTTTTCGTTCTTTTTAGCGGTGCCGACCATGTTCGCTGCAACAGCTAAGAAACTATTGGACTTTTATAAAGGAGGCCATACCATTTCATCTGAGCAGATTCAACTACTAGCAATTGGGAATATCATTGCGTTTATTGTAGCATTGCTAGCTATTAAAAGCTTTATTGGTTACCTTAATAAAAACGGGTTTAAGATGTTTGGATGGTACAGGATTATTGCAGGAATCATCATTATCATATTGCTGCAAAGCGGCCATAACCTGCAAATTATATAGTATTAATTCCATTTACTACACCATTTTGAGTATAGAAAAAATACAGGAGAGGACTTTTAATTTTGCTGACGGGGAATTGTTGCTCATCAATAAACCTTACAATTGGACAAGTTTCGATGTTGTAGGAAAGATTAGAAATTCTTTAAAACCTTTAAAGTTGAAAGTAGGTCACGCAGGCACATTAGACCCATTGGCTACTGGATTGTTGATTCTTTGTACAGGCAAACTGACAAAACAGATCGATACTTTTCAGGCAGAAGAAAAAGAATATACCGGTACGATGGTTTTGGGAGCTACTACCCCATCGTTTGATCTGGAAACTGTAGTTGACCAAGAGTTCTCTTTAGACGGGATTACTGAAGAAGCCATTTACAATGCAGTTACTCCTTTCATTGGCGACATACAACAATATCCGCCAGCATATTCTGCCGTTAAAGTGGGCGGAGAAAGGCTTTACGTTAAGGCAAGGCGTGGCGAAGAAACAGAGCTTAGGTTACGGTTTGTAACCGTATCTGAATTTGAAATTACCAGGATTGATTTACCTGAAATAGATTTTAAAATAGTTTGCAGTAAAGGCACTTACATCCGATCGCTAATATCTGATTTTGGGAAAAGCCTTAATAACGGAGCTTATTTATCGAAGCTTACCCGTACCCGTAGTGGTAAATTTTTGTTAAAAGATGCCTACGAGGTAGCCGATGTAGTTACTTATCTTCGCAGTAAATAAATCACTTATGTCGGCTCAAGCAAAAAAAAACATTAGATATCTTAAGGAACTTCTGTTAGTCTGTCTCGGAATTGTATGCGCTTGTTTTGGTTTGAAAAGCTTTTTAATGCCCAATAATTTTGTGGATGGAGGCGTAACCGGAATTTCCTTGTTAATTAGCAGATTAACCGGGCTGGAACTCTCTTACCTGATCCTGGCCATTAACATTCCTTTTATCATACTGGGATTTAAGCAAATTAGTAAAGGCTTTGCATTCAAAACAGCCATTGCGATTTCAGTTCTGGCTGTATCATTACACCTCCTCCCATTTGAACCGGTAACGAGCGATAAATTATTAATAGCAGTTTTTGGCGGCTTTTTTTTAGGCGCCGGGATAGGTTTGGCTATGCGCGGTGGATGTGTGATAGACGGCACAGAGGTTTTAGCATTGTACATCAGCAGGAACAGCATCCTGACTGTCGGAAATATCATATTGGTATTGAATATTTTAATATTTGGATTTGTTGCCTATTTTTTAAATTTGGTAACTGCCATGTATTCTATTCTAACCTATTTATCTGCCTCAAAAATGGTTGATTTTGTGGTGAATGGACTGGAACAGTATACAGGGGTAACCATCATCTCTGACAAGAGTGACGACATCAAGAAAATCATCACAGATCAAATGAAACGCGGCGTTACCATTTATAAAGGCGAAGGTGGATATGGGATCCAAAAAGACATTGATATTTTATATACCGTAGTTACTAAGTTAGAAATGAGTAAATTACAAAATGAGATCAGACAGATTGACCCTGATGCTTTTGTGGTGCAACAGCAAATTGCTGATATTAAAGGCGGTGTAGTGAAGCGCCAATCTTTACATTAATTAGGATTTCTTTTGAAAATATATAATCATTTCTCTGAATTTAAAAAATTAGATAATGCGGTTGCAACTATAGGCACCTTTGATGGTGTGCATTACGGACATCAGAAAATTATTAAAAGACTTTGTGAGCTAGCCAAAGCAACAGATGGTGAATCAGTAATACTTACTTTCTTCCCTCATCCGAGGTTGATCATTGATCCTGAAAATCAGAATTTGAAAATGATCAATACCATTGCTGAAAAGGCAAAAATACTTGCAGGTTTAGGAGTAGATCATTTAATTATCACTCCATTTACCCGTGACTTTTCAAATCTGAACCCTACAGAATACATTAAAAACATCTTAGTTGACACGATTGGTATTAAAAACATTATTGTGGGCTACGACCATCGTTTTGGAAAGAACAGGCTTGGGGGAATGAAAGACTTACAGGAATTTGCTGGCTTATATGGCTTTAAGGTTGAGGAGATAGCTGAGCAGGACATCAATGATGTGGCGGTGAGTTCTACAAAAATAAGAAATGCCTTATTAAACGGAAAGGTTGCTTTGGCAGCAGAATTTCTTGGCTACAATTTTTCTATATCTGGCAGGGTAATTAAAGGAGACAAAATTGGAAGGACAATTGGTTTCCCGACAGCGAATATATTTGTAGAAGAAACCTATAAATTGATCCCATCTGACGGTATCTATGCGGTTACTGTAGAACTGAATAACGACACTTTTAAGGGTATGGCCTATATCGGCCAGCGTCCGACAATTAACGGAATGACTAGAAACATAGAAGTTAATATTTTCGACTTTACCCAGGAAATTTACGGGCAATCCATTACAATGAATTTCCTGAAATTCTTAAGGCATGACGTAAAATTTACAGGGTTGGAAGCACTAAAAGAGCAACTTTACAAGGATAAAGAAGCTACAATAGAATTCTTTAAAAACAAGTAAAAAACTCCTTATTATTGCATCTGAAATAGATTAACCATCTAGAAATTGTTGTAGATATAGATGATGATAGGATAAGCGCAAAATGAAAATAGATCAGGAAAAGAGCGAGTTCTTGGATGAAATGCTGAACCATTGGCAGAAAGAGCAACTTTTATCAGATGAAAATGTTAAACAGCTTAAAGGCAGCTATGAGATAAAAACATTTGATTGGCGCCGACTTGCTCAATACTCCTTTTGGATTGCCATGGCTTGCGGCGTAATATCACTAGGTGCGCTTTTGGTAGATAATAAGATATTGAACTATCTGCGTTTTATTTTTGATGCATCTAACCTGGTGATCTGCTTACTTTCGGCAGTCGCAGCTGTTTCTGCATATTATTTTGCTTTCAAACGAAAAAAAACAAAGTCTCATCAAGTATTTAGTAACGAAGCCATAGTGTTTAGCGGGGTCATGCTTACTGCAAATTCAATTGCATACCTTGGTAAAACAATCGATAATGGTAGTTCGCATTTCTCCTTATTGATACTCGTATCTGTCTTTATTTACGGATTACTTGCATATATTTTCCAATCGAGGTTAATTTGGGTATTTGTTTTACTGTCACTTGGTGCTTGGTTTGGAACAGAAACTGGATATATTTCCAGATGGAACTGGTATTTCATAGGAATGAACTATCCTTTGAGGTTTGTTTTTTTTGGCCTGATTATAACTGCATTTTCATTCCTAATATGCAAAAGCAAAAAAATGGTGATTTTTTTTCAGGTAAATTACATTGTCGGGATGGTATATCTTTTTGTTTCACTGTGGTTGCTTTCTGTTTTCGGAAATTTCGGGACTCTTGAAGAGTGGTACAACGTGAAGCAACTTAGTCTATTTTACTGGGGAATTATTTCGGCAGTTGTATCATTAACCAGCATTTTTATCGGCTTAAAATATAGGGATGATATCGCGCGTGAATTCGGCATTACCTTCTTATTCTTGAATCTTTATACCAGGTATTTCGAATATTTTTGGGATAGTTGGAATAAGGCGGTGTTTTTTAGTGTGCTGGCTATTTCTTTCTGGCTTATTGGACGAAGAGCAGAGAAAATTTGGAATCTGGAGTTTATTAAGAAGTAGTTATCTGATAAAATGTATGTACACAATTTTACAGACGTGATATGCCGATAAGGCGAAGAATAGCAAAGCTATCCCCTTATTCACTTTGTAGCTTGTTAATGCAAATTTTTCCTGTACATACTGGGCAAATCTAGCAAAACCATACAAAGCTAAAGCAGCACCAATACCAGATCCAATGCTAAAAATTGACAAAGAAAGGTAACCTATATCTATCCATTCATGAGAAATGAGGTAAGTGCCAACAAATAGCCAATAGGGGATTTGCATTGGATTGATGACCCCAAGCAATAATCCATATCTAATGCTGTCTTTTTTAGAATAATCAGTCTTTGGCATTTCCTTCCGAGAGCGCCAGGTTATTACTCCAAGTATTCCAAACATCAGGATCATGATGACGTCAATAATATCACCAAGTTTGATTTCGCTCGATAACCATTGAACGAAACGCATCACACCGAAAGTGAATAAAACCTCGACTGAAGCAAATGCTATAATAAAATATAACGCCTGCCTTATACCACGGCTAATTGTAATCTGAACAACCGTTAGATTTATATTGCCTGGTGGTATGTAGCCCACCAAGTTTAAGACAATGCCTAAGAAGAGTGTTAAAAATAACATTTGCGAAGATACGATTATTTCAAATGTGCCTTTATAAACTTAGCAGTATAAGATTCCTTTGTATTAGCTAAATCTTCTGGAGTACCTTCGAAAATGACTTTCCCTCCTTTATCACCACCTTCCGGACCAATATCTATCACCCAGTCGGCCGACTTGATCATATCCATATTATGCTCAATTACCAAAATCGTATTTCCTTGTTCTATTAAAGTATTTAATGCTATAAGTAACCTCTTTATATCATGAAAATGAAGGCCGGTAGTGGGCTCGTCAAAAATGAAGAGGGTCTTATTTGCACTATTACCTTTAATTAAAAAAGAGGCAAGTTTTATCCTTTGTGCTTCACCACCAGACAATGTGTTTGAAGATTGACCCAAATGAACGTATCCCAATCCTACATCAACCAATGGTTGTAATTTATTTAATATCTTTGACTCCTTACGGAAGAATGAGACTGCCTCATCAATAGTCATATCGAGGATGTCGGCAACATTTTTATCCTGATAAATAATATCAAGTACTTGCTGCTTAAATCTTCTTCCGCAACAAGTTTCACATGGCAAATAGATATCAGCCATAAATTGCATCTCTATCTTAACCTCGCCCTCGCCCTGGCACACATCACATCGACCCCCCTCCACGTTAAATGAAAAGGCTGCGGGTTTTAATCCCGCCGCTTTTGATGCCGGTAAGGCAGAAAATAACGCCCTAACGTCATCCCAAGCTTTAACATAAGTAACAGGATTTGATCTGGAAGAACGGCCAATTGGATTTTGATCTACCATTTCAACCTGACTAACTAATTCATAGTTGCCAAAAATACCATCGTATGCACCGGTTTGCTCCCCAGAATAATTACCTATGGCCTTTTGAAGAGCCGGATAAAGAATCTTTTTAATCAAACTCGTTTTTCCGGACCCAGAAACTCCGCTTACTACTGTGAATACACCTAATGGAAATTTAACATCAATATTTTTTAGGTTATTTTCTCTGGCACCTTTGATCATGACATACTCTTTCCAGCTACGCCTCTTACCTGGAACAGCAATCTGTTCCATTCCAGATAAGTATTTACCCGTCAGGCTATTTTCATCTTTAATGATCTGATCATAAGTTCCGCTAAAAACCAAATTACCACCATGTGTTCCAGCCATAGGCCCAATATCAATAATATGATCTGCGGCTCTCATCATCTCTTCCTCATGCTCCACCACTAATACGGTATTGCCAACATTTCTAAGTGAAACGAGCACTTCGATCAGCTTATTTGTGTCTCTTGGATGTAAGCCAATACTGGGCTCATCTAAAACATAAATTGATCCAACGAGACTACTCCCAAGCGAAGTTGCAAGATTGATGCGTTGTGACTCTCCTCCGGAAAGCGTGTTTGACAACCTATTTAAAGTTAGATATCCTAGGCCAACATTATTTAAATAAAGGATGCGGTTGGTAATTTCGGCCAAAAGTCTTTTTGCAATCTTTGCTTCTGTAGTAGAAAGATCTAGATTATCAAAGAAATTAAGGATAGTTTCCAAAGGCATCAGAACCATATCTATAATAGATTTACCATTGACCTTTACATAGGACGCATCCTTTCGAAGCCTTGAACCTTTGCAATCTGGACAGATAGTTTTTCCGCGATATCTAGAAAGCATAACCCGATATTGAATCTTATAGGTTTGTTCCTCAAGCTCTTTGAAAAAAGCATTTAAACCTTGGAAATAATTATTGCCAGTCCAAACGAGCATTTGCTCAGGCTCTGTTAATTCGTTAAACGATCTGTGAATTGGAAAATCAAATTTAGATGCAGTTTTAACAAGTTTGTTTAGCCATTCCTTCATTTTCTCACCGCGCCAAGGAGCAATCGCATTATCGAATACACTTTTGCTTTTATCAGGGATTACTAGGTCTTCGTCAATCCCGATAACATTGCCATAGCCCTCACATCTTTTACAAGCGCCATAAGGATTGTTAAAGCTGAAAAAATTTGGAGTTGGTTCTTCAAATCGCATTTCATCGAGCTCAAAACGATCACAAAAGTGCTTCGATTCTGAATCGTAAGCCACGTAACAATCACCCTTACCTTCAAAAAATGCAGTTTGCACAGAATCGGCCATACGTCCCAGCGTTTCTTCCTCCTCGCTTACTACAATGCGGTCTATAAGTATTTTTACGGTAAATTCATCCTGAAGTTCAAAATCTATAAACGATTCATCTTCCAGAATGCTTTCTATTTTTTGGATTTTATCTTGATAAGATATTCTTAAAAACCCTTTTTGCAGCAAAACTGCAAGTTCCTCTTTTATTGAGCGGTTGTTATGAGGAAACAAAGGACAAAAAATAGTAACAATAGTATCATTACCTAAACTGATAATAAAATCGACTACGGTGGTCGCCGTATCTTTTTTTACAACATTCCCTGATATTGGAGAGTATGTTTTACCTATTCTTGAAAAAAAAAGTTTTAGGTAGTCATATACTTCGGTAGAGGTTCCTACGGTAGAGCGTGGGTTAGAAGTGATTACTTTTTGTTCGATGGCAATTGCAGGAGCAATACCTTTAATGTAATCTACATCGGGCTTATTCATTCTTCCCATGAACTGTCTGGCATAAGAAGAGAGACTTTCTACGTACCTACGCTGACCTTCCGCATAAAGTGTATCAAATGCAAGGGATGACTTTCCTGAGCCAGACATACCTGTAATAACAACCAGTTTGTTTTTTGGAATGGCTACATCTATGTTTTTAAGGTTGTGTACCCTAGCTCCTTTTATAATAATATGTTTATGTGGATCTTTGTCTATTTCTTTGCTCATTAGTATTACTATACAAGCTACAAATATACCTGAAATAATGTATATGCAGATTTGAAACAACGGGCTAAATTGATGCCATTAGTAAAGGAATATTATTTTTTAACATTTTTTATATTGAATTCTGATAAAAAAATGCTTCTTTTGAATTAATAACAGTTTAGGCTATTCACACATCTAACATTAATAGGAGAATCGATATCGAATCAAACATCTACTTAGTATTTTTTTAGCAAACAGCAAGGGAATTTAGTAAGGAGAATCCTATGAAACTACAACATTATAACGATCAGGATCTGATAAAATTATATCTAAGTGGAGAAGAATCCGTTTTAGAAGAACTTTTACGGAGGCATAAATCGAAAATCTACACTTCAATATATCTTTTGGTTAAAGATCAATACCTGGCGGAAGACATTTTCCAAGATGCCTTTATCAAAGTGATTAATACGTTGAGATCTGGCAAGTATAACGAAGAAGGCAAGTTCTTGCCATGGGTGATGAGAATTGCACATAACCTCGTGATAGATTATTTTAGACGCGAAAAAAGAGCGCCTGTTATTACCAGCGCAGATGGCACAGATATTTTTAACCTACTGCTGTTCCAAGAAGAAAGTGCAGAGGATAAAATTCTCAGAGAACAAACACATCTTGATCTTAGAACAATGATTAGATTATTACCAGACGATCAAAAAGAAGTTTTAATTATGCGGCATTATGCAGATCTTAGTTTTAAGGAGATAGCTGATTTAACAGGTGTTAGCATTAATACTGCGCTGGGAAGGATGAGATATGCACTTAGTAATCTAAGAAAGATGATGAAGGTGAAAGAAATTTCTTAACTATAAGAGTTTTGCGGTAAAATTTATTTTCCAAGTAAAATAAATTATAATTGCTTACGTTGTAATAAGAAAACTTACACTCGTTAATCGCTTATGATGGAAACCTCTACTTCAATTAATCAAATGAATTACGAAAAATCAATGATGGAATCTACTATTGAAAATATAGATTCTTCAGATTTGGCGTTTTATGAAACCCTTAAGCCTCAGCTCGATGCTTTAAACAGGAATCCGTTAGACGAGACAATCAATAAGATTCTCGCTTACGCTATTAAAAAATAATTTAAACAAAATTATGATTCTTCAAAATGTTGGGTTGACATTCGTGCCGACCAACATTTTGAATTGCCTGTCATTGACTTTACGTACAATTTGTATAAGTTTGCCAATGCTCAAAAAAGAACGTTACAAGCTTTTTGTATCTCATTTTTCCGTTAAGCTACCTAATGCCGTAACAGAATTACATTACCACGGCCCTTTCCAACTCTTAGTAGCCGTTATTTTATCAGCACAATGCACTGACAAAAGAATAAATTTAGTTACCCCTGCTTTATTTAATCGCTTCCCAAACCCAAAATTACTGTCAGAAGTTACACCAGATCTTGTATTTGATTATATCAAAAGCGTCAGCTATCCCAATAACAAAGCTAAACACCTGGTAGGTACAGCGAAAATGCTTGTGGAATATTTTAATAGTGAAGTTCCTTCGGACATAGATGATCTTCAAAAGTTGCCAGGAGTAGGAAGGAAGACGGCTAACGTTATAGCATCAGTAATATATAATGCCCCGGCTATGGCGGTTGATACACACGTCTTCCGAGTAGCAAATAGAATAGGGCTCTCGGCAGGAAAAACACCCCTCGCAGTAGAAAAAGAATTAATTAAAAATTTACCGCAGGAAACTATTTCAATTGCGCATCATTGGATGATTTTACATGGCCGGTATGTTTGCGTAGCAAGATCCCCTAAATGTAGCGTCTGCGAAATTACAAGCTTTTGCAAATTCTTTCAACGAGCGCATAAATAACTAATTTTTTTAGCCAAATAATTTTTAAAAAAAATAAAGCAAAATGGGGTTGTACTTATATTTAAATAAAATATATATTTGCTAATATAATTAGCACAATAAATTTAAATAAACTTTAATGAATAGTATATTATGAGCACAAGCGCAGATAAATTAAAAGCATTACAACTCACTCTTGATAAACTAGAAAAATCTTATGGGAAGGGCACGGTTATGAAATTGGGTGATAGTGCTGTAGAGGCAATTGAATCGATTTCTACAGGCTCGATCAGCCTCGATATCGCATTGGGAATAGGAGGAGTACCCAAAGGAAGGGTAATAGAGATCTACGGCCCTGAATCTTCTGGTAAAACGACCCTGGCAACCCATATAATAGCTGAAGCTCAGAAAAAAGGCGGCATTGCTGCATTTATCGATGCAGAGCATGCATTTGATAAGGGTTATGCTAAAAAGCTAGGTGTAGACGTAGATAATCTATTGATATCTCAGCCTGACAATGGCGAACAGGCTTTGGAAATCGCGGATAACCTGATTAGATCTGGAGCAATAGATGTAATTGTAATTGACTCCGTTGCTGCATTGGTTCCAAAGGCGGAAATTGAAGGTGAAATGGGTGATTCAAAGATGGGTCTTCAGGCAAGGCTAATGTCACAAGCACTTAGAAAGCTTACGGGAACTATAGCAAAAACAGGATGCTGCTGTATCTTTATTAACCAATTAAGGGAGAAAATTGGTGTAATGTTTGGAAACCCAGAAACTACAACAGGCGGTAACGCATTAAAATTTTATGCTTCAGTTCGCCTTGATATCAGAAGGATCTCGCAAATTAAGGACTCGGACGAAGTTTCCGGAAATAGGGTAAAAGTTAAGATTGTTAAGAATAAGGTGGCTCCACCCTTTCGGATTGCTGAATTTGATATTATGTTTGGCGAAGGCATTTCCAAAACAGGAGAGATTATTGATCTGGGAGTCGACTTTAATATTATTAAAAAAGCTGGATCGTGGTTTTCTTATGGAGAAACTAAACTTGGACAAGGAAGAGATGCGGTAAAGCAATTGTTACTTGACAATCCAGAGCTTTCTGAAGAAATAGAAGCAAAAATAAGAGCAGAAGTTAGCGTAGAAACTCCTGATGAAAAAAAATAAGTAATCAAATAAAAAGAGGCTTCCGGATGAGAGGCCTCTTTTTATTATTTACCTATAGCTAGGAGATTGAGGCTTTCCATTTATTGCCGGATTGCTTTCCATAAAATTACTATCAAATTTTACAATTGAGTATATTGCAACAATTGCCATCGCAATAAGTACAAGCAACCCTAAATAGTTCTTTTTTTTATCTTTATTTATAATCCATATTAGAAATATAACTAGCGGAAGTAGCATCAATCCAAAAAAAACAAAACTCATTATACTCATAACTATCAATTAAATTAAAATTCCATTCTAGATAAAGGAGCAACATTCTGGCCAACAAAATCATTGTTTATATATTTATAATGTCCTGCAATAGCTATCATAGCAGCATTATCTGTACAGTACTCAAACGCAGGCATGAATACGTTCCAATTTTGCTCATCTGCCAAATTTTTTAATCCAGTTCTCAAACCCGAGTTAGCAGAAACACCACCTGCAATAGCTATTTGATCAATTTTATAATCCTTTGCTGCCTTTTTCACTTTGCCGAGCAAGATATTTACAATACTATATTGCACCGATGCACAAATATCACTTAAATTCTCGACAATGAAATTTTCGTTTTGCTTTTCTTTATTTCTAATAAAATATAAGATTGATGTTTTAAAACCACTAAAACTATAATCAAGGCTCTTTATTTGAGGTTCACTAAATTTGAATGCTAATGGATTACCCATTTTTGCATGTTGATCAATTAGCGGGCCGCCTGGATATGGTAAATTTAGGAGCTTCGCTGTCTTATCAAAAGCTTCGCCCGCGGCATCATCCAGTGTTTCTCCCACAACCTCCATATTAGAGTAACTTCTTACCACCACGATTTGAGTATGACCACCTGAAACAGTTAGACATAGGAATGGGAATGAAGGTTGAGGATCATCAATAAAATGCGCCAAAATATGGGCATGCATGTGATTAACAGATATTAGGGGCAAACTCATTGCCATCGCAAAAGATTTTGCAAATGATACTCCTACTAGAAGGGATCCTAATAACCCCGGACCTTGGGTAAACGCAATAGCATTCAGATCATTTTTGTTAACTTTACCATCAATTAATGCTTGTTGGACTACAGGAATTATATTCTGCTGATGAACTCTAGAAGCGAGTTCAGGAATGACACCTCCGTAATTTTGGTGAATAGTTTGGTTTGCAATAACATTGGCAGTAATTTTGCCATTGTTACATATAGCAACTGAGGTCTCATCACAGGAAGATTCAATAGCAAGTATTATTGACACGATTTATTTTATTTAAGCTACAAAACTATTAAAAAACTATTAAAAATACTTCTTTGGATAATTGCATCAATTATATTATTGATCGCCATTATTGTTTTTTCAATTCAATTTAAGCCAGTTCAAACTTTCGTAGCAAAAAAAGCGGCGGCTTATCTTTCAAAAGAATTAAACACGACAATAACCCTTAGCGGCGTTTATCTAAAACCATTCAAATCGGTTGTACTTGAAAACTTGACTGTACTTGATCTGCAAAAGGATACAATTTTAAATACATCTGAATTCTTAATTGATATAACTGAATTTTCGCTAAAAAAAAGGGTCATTAAGGTCAATACGGTTCAAATTAATAATGGTCATTTTTTTTTAAAGTCTTATAAAGATAGAACTACAAACCTTGATTTTATCATTAACTATTTTAGCTCAGGATCACCAAAAGTAAAATTGAAAAAAAAGCCATACGAAGTATCATTTGAAAGGATAATTCTAAATAACATTTCATTCAAGTATAAAAATTTGCGGATTGATACCTTATTAAAAGAGGTGAATTTTGATGACATAGAGCTCAATGCGCTAAACGGCATCTTCGAGCAGCTAAATACCTCCGATCATATTTTACAAGCCAATATTAAAAACTTGAATTTTAAGGAAAAAAGCGGCTTTTATTTAAAGAACTTAACATCATTTGCCACAATCGATACTAACAAAATAGAGCTTAAGAACCTGAAACTGGTAACAAATAAGAGTAGATTGGCAGACTACTTTAAAATGACTTTCTCTAAATACAGTGATTTTAGGGATTACGTCAATAAAGTTAGAATGACAGCAAATTTCAAAAACAGCTTCTTGTCATCAAGCGACGCAAAGTATTTCACCTCAAAACTAAATAACATAAATTTAAATCTTGAATTGGACGGGCAAATTTCAGGCCTGGTTAATAATTTGAAAGCCAAAAAGCTTTCTATTAAAGCAGGTAAAGCGACTTATATTAAAGGAGATTTTATCGTAAAAGGACTGCCAAATATTAAGGACACTTTCATGGATTTGAAGATTGAGATGGCTGGAACAAACAAGGCCGATCTTGATGAAATACTAACGGACATAACAGGAACGAAATCGAAGTTAGTCCCTTCAATTATATATAAGTTTGGCAATATAAATTTTAATGGCTCTTTTACCGGTTTCCAAAATAACTTTATTGCATATGGGGAATTTAAAACTAAACTTGGCCGTGTAGTTTCAGACATTAATATGAAGATTGATGAGCAGGGAATCCCCTCCTATATTGGCAATATCAAGGCCGAAAACTTTAATCTTGGCACCTTACTAAATGAAAAAAAGCTCGGTAGAATTTCTGCTAAACTTTACGTTAAAGGTCGTGGAACTGAGCTTAAAAACCTTTCTGAGAAGCTCAATGGTGCCATTAGCTATATTGACTTCAATAATTACCGTTACAGAAATGTCAAAATAAACGGAACATTCATTAAAAAGTATTTTGATGGATCAGTAAAAATAAGTGACAAGAACGTCCAGTTGGCATTTGATGGCAGTGTAAACCTGAATCCAGCGTTACCTATATTTAACTTCAATGCAACCATAAAAAATGCAAAACTGAAGGCACTTAAACTCTATAAAGATTCTTTAAAGATAGATGCTAAATTCAACACTAATTTTTCTGGCAATAACCTAAATAATATACAAGGCAGATTAATGATCCAAAAAATACGATTAGAGAATGTAAAGGGAATATATAATATAGATTCAGTTAGATTACAAGCGAATGGATTAGGCCGAGAAAGAAGCCTGACCGTTACCTCTGATATATTAGATGCCAGTTTAAAAGGCCAATACGACTTGAATACGATTGTTGCTTACTATAAGGCTCTGGCAAAAAGGTACATCCCGTCTCTAAAAACCAGTAATTTAAAATATGGTAATCAGATTTTCGATCTCAATTTAAAGATCAAGAAATTTGAACCAATAGCAGAACTTATTGCACCGGGCTTGGAAATCGAGGATGAGGCAATTCTAATCGGCAAATTTGATTCACCAAACAATATAGCCACGCTAAATGGATTTGTTAAAAAGCTGAAATACAAGGGGATTAAAATAAACAACATCATTTTAGATGAGAATACTTCAACTGATCAGTTACAAGCAACTATGACATCAGATAGAGTGGACTTGAACGATAGCTTGTACATCAAAAACGTGAACATTTCAAATATTTTGAGAAATGATAGCTTAGCTCTAAATGTGAAGCTGTCAAACTCAGATGACATTAACCAATTGGATTTGAACGGATTGGTTGAGTTCTCCAGTGATACAACAGCTAAAATTAGCGTGCTACCATCTATTCTTAAAATTAACAATGAAGATTGGAAAATTCAACAAAAAGTACAAATCAGCTCCCACAATGGTAAAACAGAGATTAGTAATTTCGATCTTAGTAATGGCACACAGCTTTTAACAGTTGATGGCATACTTTCCGAATCACCGGAGGATCTCTTATTAGTAGGTTTTAAAAATTTTGATCTAAAAACTGTTAATCCATTTGTAAAAACGTTGGGTGTTAAATTATCCGGTAAGGCCAACGGTGAAACTAAATTATACAACATTTTAAAATCGCCAAGAATCTTCGATAACTTGAAAATTGATTCACTAAGATTTAACAATACGTACATTGGAACACTTACAGACACTTCTTCCTACGAAAGGACGAGGAATGCGATTAATATATTTACAAATATAGTTGCGGGAAGTAATGAAACTCTGAAGGCAAGCGGAATTCTTGACTTAGAAAAAAAGGAGATCGATATGGGTCTCAAACTTAATCAAAGCGAACTTGCCGTTTTAGAACCTTTTGTGAAAAAACTTGTATCAGATTTGAAAGGCCATATATCAGCCGATCTTACCATAAAAGGTTCATTGAGCAGGCCAGCTATTAATGGTGAAATTTCTTTTGACAAGGGAGGAATGTCCATTAATTACCTGAAAACTGCATACACAATCACCAACCGTGTAATAGTGGAAAATAGCGTAATTAAAATAAATGACCTTAAATTAATTGATGTTGAGAATAATCAAGCCGTTGCCAATGGTTCAGTAGATTTAAATGATCTTAACAATCCGACAATTGATGTAATTGTGGATGCCAAAAATTTCATGGCACTCAATACAACATCAAAAGACAATCCACTCTACTTTGGTCGGGCGTATGGTACTGGCATCTTTAAATTCAAAGGGCCAACCAACAAAATATTTATTGATATTGATGCAAAAACAGAACGTGGAACGGTCTTCAATTTACCGCTAAATAGCTCAGAAATTGTTTCTAACAAAGACTTCATAACATTTATCAGCACAGACACCACAAAAGTAGTTAAGAAGGAGACAAACTTTGATGGTCTTACCATGAGTTTAAAATTGGATGTGGACGCGAACAGCACTGCAAATATTTTTACCAGCTTAGGTAATTTGTCAGGCCGTGGATATTCAAAAAACCTCGCCCTCAACATCAATAGCCTCGGCGATTTTGAAATGTCTGGAGACTATATAATCGAAAGCGGTAGTTTTGATTTCACTGCTCAAGAAATTATTAATAAAAAATTCCAGATTAGGCAAGGAGGAACTATCCGGTGGACCGGCAATCCAACTACAGCCCAAATTAATTTAAAAGCCATATACTCACTTAGAGCTAGTTTGAGCGACTTATACACTGCTGCAAACAGAGAGGCGAGAAACTCTAGTGAGCGCATTCTTACTGAAGTAGAAATGGGGCTAACGGAACTCCTCTTAAAACCTAAGATTACCTTAGATATATTTTTCCCGTCTAATCCCTCAATTAAAGAAGAGCTTCAATCATACTTCAATGATGAAAATAACAGAAATCTGCAAGCGCTCAGCTTAATCGTTAGAAGAAGCTTTGCACCAGGAACAGGTAAAGAAGATTTGGGAAAACAGCTAACTTCCGGGGTAGCCAGCACTGCGACAGAATTGCTATTCAATCAGTTTAATAATGTGTTGTCATCTTTGAATCTGAATTTCGTAGATATCAATATAAGATCTTTAAGTGAAGCCAATGCTTCTTTCAGGTTATTTAACGACAGGGTGATCTTGAACGCTGGAATTATAGACAGGCGTAGCACCAATGACCTTTCGCCAATTGGCTTCACAAAAAACAATGTAGGTGGGGAAGTTGAAATTCTTACGCTAATAAAAAAGGATGGTACCTTAGTCGGTAAAATAGCTAATAAACCTCCGGCACAAGCTAACAATTTTCTAGGATTAAGCCAAAACAGCAACGTAACTTCTCTGGGATTGATATATACCCAACAGTTTGATTCCTTCCATGAATTCTTACAAAAAATTATTGGTCAATACCACAAAAGCCAAAAACAAAAAGATCAAGAGCAAAAGCCTATTCCTGCTAAATTACCTGTTGTTATGCCAGCAATTACAATTCCCAAAAAAAGCTCTGAAAAAAATTAATTTACCCCTTCATAATCTGGTGACCCATCTTATCTCTCTTAGTTTTAAGATATTGTTCATTATGAATGTTACTTTCTATTTCTATAGAAACGTTCTCGACAATTTCCAATCCATAACCAATTAAACCTGCTCTTTTTGTAGGGTTATTGGACATTAACTTCATCTTTTTAACACCTTGCGCACGTAAAATTTGGGCACCAACACCATAATCACGTTCATCCCCTTTAAATCCAAGTTTGATGTTTGCCTCAACTGTATCAAATCCAGCATCCTGCAAATTATATGATCTTAACTTATTGACAAGTCCTATACCACGTCCTTCCTGATTCATATAAACAATTACGCCTTTCCCTTCCTTATCAATCATCTCCATAGCTTTGTGAAGCTGCGGACCGCAATCGCAACGGCAGGATCCAAATATATCGCCTGTTACACAAGAGCTATGCACCCTGGTCAGGACTGGCTCATCTTCCTTCCATTCGCCCTTACTAATTGCAAGATGTGTGGCATTGGTATCAAGCTGCGTATAAGCTGTCATTTTAAAATCCCCCCACTCGGTAGGCAGATTTACAGTAACTTCCGGCCTAATTAAGCTTTCTTTGCTTAGTCTATATGCAATCAAATCCTCAATAGAAATGATACTCAATTGATGCTGAGCAGCAATTTTAAACAAATCAGGTAACCTAGCCATTTCACCATCATCCTTCATGATCTCCACAAGTACACCTGCAGGCTCTGCTCCTGCAAGCTTCGCTAAATCAATAGATGCTTCAGTGTGACCGGATCTTCTTAAGACTCCGCCATCCTTTGACCTTAATGGGAAAATATGGCCCGGTCTACCCAATTCCTCAGGACTTATTTTAGGATCTATTAAGGCTTTTATCGTTTTTGATCTATCAGATGCCGAAATTCCTGTGGTACAACCGTGTCCAATAAGATCAACGGAAACGGTGAAATTAGTTTCATGGACCGCTGTATTTTTGTTTACCATTAACTCTAGTCCAAGTTCATCGCAACGCTCTTCCGTTAAAGTGGCACATATTAAACCTCTTCCGTAAGTAGCCATAAAATTTATAACTTCAGGAGTTGCATTACTGGCAGTGGTTACAAAGTCACCCTCGTTCTCCCTGTCTTCATCATCAACCACGATAATCACCTTACCTGCCTTTAAATCAGCAATAGCTTTTTCTATCGTATTAAGTTTGCTTTCCATTTTTTATTTAATTCAAAGATCAACATCAACTGGTTGATTAGTTTAATATAAAGCAAAGTTACAATCTTAAGCATCAATAATGCTCAATAAAATTATCACAAATAAGTAATGTAATTCTTGCTAAGGCTGAGTTTTTCTCTTAAACAAATTCACCGCGATCTGTTTGAAATAGTTGATGTCAAAAAGTGCTGAATCTACAGTGGCTTTATAAGTTAGAAATGCGCCTAATGGGGAAAGCACAAAGATGGATAACCACATTCCAAAAAATGAATTTAAAGATCCAGTTGTTGCCGATTTCTCTGAAACCGTGGCAATTATATGATATAATAAAAAGAACACAATAGCCATGACAATAGGCAGACCCAAGCCGCCTTTTCTAATGATCGCACCGAGCGGAGCGCCAATAAAGAACAGGAGTAAACAAGAAGCAGCTAATGTAAATTTACGCTGATACTCCATTTTTACCCTTATAATGTTTTTAGCCTTGTCATTGTGATCAGTTATCCTACCAGAGGTTGTTTGTTTAATCGAGGTTGCAAGATCGATTGATGTTTGAATAACTGCTAACCGTTTAGAAGACGGTATTAAATCAAGAATATTCTTGCCAACCCTCCGCGGCTTAGTTTTAATTTTTGTATACCCTTTAACAAAATTATACTGCTTATAATAAGTGCTTATGCTAGTAGCGGCAAACTTATTGACGCTATCAAGCTCGTTAGATAAAGAATCTCTTTTTTTAACCAGCCCCTTTAAATTAAGCATTTGGGTGTTTCCCCTAAAGTCCTGTTCATTGGTACGACTCATCTTAAAACTGGAAATGTCGAACTTCTGATCTGTTTCTCCAAATCTCATACGAGTTAGTTCCTGTCTAGGGTTACTATAAGTATTCCTACCTTGAGACTCTTCATAACGGATACCATCCTTTAGTTTTAAGAGCAGGAACTGGTCATTGCTGGACATCTCTCCTTCTTTAGCAATAATGATCTTTGCAATACCAGAAGTGTTGGTATGATCATAAATCATTACATTATGAAGTATTCCGTCTTTACTTTTCTTATCTACTCTAATTGAATAGCCTGGGATGCTATTGTTAAAAATCCCTTCTTTTATTAAGAATGATAGCTTCTTATTCCTAATATCCCAGAGCAACGAACCAAACTTTAAATTTGCTTTAGGTAACATGTAGTCCGAGAATACAAAAGATCCAATGGCGAGGGCAATAATCAACACAAATAATGGCATCATAGCTTTCTGCAATGAAATCCCGGCAGATTTGATGGCTACTAGCTCATAGTTTTCTCCTAATGTACCAAAGGTCATGATTGAAGACAAGAGTACAGATAATGGCAAGGCCATTGAAACGTTTGATGCGGATGCATAATACATTAACTCCAGAATGGTGTACCACTCAAAACCCTTTCCAATCAAGTCGTCAACATATTTAAAAAGGAAAAGCATCAACAAGATAAACATCACGATAAAGAACGTAACTATAAACGGCCTTATAAAAGCTTTTAGAAGAAGTAAATGGATCTTTTTCAAGTTACAAAGTTAGAAAAAGACATGAAAACATTATGCACCAATTACACTGTGCAGATAGGTGATTTGATTATCCCAGATCAATGTTCTTTCAGCGAGTGTTTCATCGGTAGCGAAATCTGTAATAGAAAGTGCCACGTCGTTCGTTAGCTCATCCTGTACGATTTCCATTTCAAAATAACAATGAGGCTCATCATCCAACCATTTAAATTTAACCAGCCTATTTTCTTTTATACTTAACAGCTTCGCCTTCTGGATTTCATCATCCCAGGTAAATGTGTAAACCTGATCTCTGAATACAACGTCATCAGCGAACCATTGAGATAAACCATTTGGTTCACTTATGAAACTAAATAAAATACGAGGAGACGATCTTAGTTCATACTCCAGAGTAAACTTCTTCTTATCCGCCATTGATTAATTCTTATACCTGAATTATTAGACTAATTTTTTACTATTTATTTCTAAAGAAAAGTAATTTATTCTATATTTGCAACTCTTAAAAAATAAGATTTCCGGCGGGGTAGCTCAGATGGTTAGAGCGCAGGATTCATAACCCTGAGGTCGGCAGTTCGATCCTGCTCCCCGCTACAACCTTTACGGACTAAACCCTTAACTTTCAAAAAGTTAGGGGTTTTTTATTTCAAATCGTTGCCGCTTTGGTTGCCGCTTTACTTTCTTTTGCTTAATTTCAATCGTTTTTTGATACCAATCAATACCCCACAAAAAAAGCCATGGCATATATCCATGACTTAATGCAGATTGACCGTTTACCAACGCCAGCAATGCTGACTTTACTGCCCCCATCACCTGCAAGGTGCTGGCCGTTTCAATTAACCATCGGCTTAGGCTTGATACAAAGATAATAAAAGGGGATGTAAATTTACACACCCTTTGGCAATTGTGAGATATTGCACTTTTGACTTCTTTAGGCTTTTGCCTCTGTAATGTTATCTAAAAATTCCGCTTCGCCCCAAGCAATTAAATCCGTTGCTATTTTAATAAGAGGTGGTAATATTGCACTCATATCTAAATCATTCATTACCTCTGTTGCATAGCCCACACATTCTATTGCCATTAAAACGGCCTTTAGCTTAGAGGCTAAACCTACATAACCGTCCTGCATATCAATTTCCAAAACCTTTTTGCCGTATTGGTTTACCTCTATGGCTTTACGCCCGCTTAGAAATCGCTGCAAATGCTGGTTTAAACGTTCTTCACTAGCTAATTCCTGTTTTTGTTCATTGTTCATAATGTTATCATTTAGGATTAAAATAAAAATCCCCTGCTTTAGGTGTCCTACGTTGATAACAACGCCGAGGGCTTTCGCCACATTCGCACCATAGCAAGGGTTAAATTAAATTTCTTAATCATTTTATTATCATTTAGGAAACCAAATATAGCACCGTTATAAATGTCCTGCAAGCTATTTAGTTTTTCTCTGTATTACAGCCCGCCTGTAGTTGTCAACCGTACCAACTGATACGTTTAACTGTTTAGCCACCTGTTTACGGGCATAGCCTCTATTTAGCATACTTACCGCTAAACGCATTATATCCGTTGGCAAACGGGTTTTACTCCAATTACCGCTACTTATATAGCCCTGTACGGTGCGATAACTGCAATTTAATAAAATTGCTATCTCTTTACTATTCAATCCTTTACAATAGTATTTATATGCTTGCTGTATTTTTAAATCGTTTTTTGCCATTTTATTGCTGTTTGATGTAAGTAAAAACGTAGTAAAACGCAATAAATACAACGCAAGTTTTTTAAGGTGCTTTTGCGCATTTTGCTAATGTGTTTTTGTGTACCACCCCCGTATAAGTATTTTGGTTGTTTGTGCTTTATGTTAGGGTTTTGCGCTGTTTATCTGCTTATCAATTACAGATAGGGCGGTAGTTAAATTGTGTATATCTACGCTCAAAGTATCGGGCTTTGCCGTTTCAACTGCCAAACGTGCAATAATATTCTTTTTAACAGTTAGTAAATGGCTAAGGCTTTGATTGCGCTTTTTTGCCCAGTTCATGCCTGTTTTTTCTGATACGCCTACGCTTTCTGACGCTTGCCGTTGGGTATATCCGTTGGCTAAAAGACGGCAATACTCTTTTTTCAATATGACTATTTCCGCACTGGTTTTACGTTGTGGTTGCATTGCTTTAAATTTAATTGTGTTATTGATTGGATATTATGGTGATGTTGACCCCAATAATGCATCATACTGACCCCCTTCGGGGATTTGGCCTGTCATAGCTGACGGCATGACAATTTTACCTTTTTTTTCTAAGACTTTCTCCTTTTAATTCAATTCTGTACGAAGTGTGCACCATACGGTCCAAAAATGCATCTGCGAGTGTTGAATCGCCAAAGATATCCCACCATTTTTCCACGGGCAATTGGCTGGCAATTATTGTAGCTTTCTTTGCATGCCGATCCTCAATTATCTCTAACATGTCCATTCGCTGTTGCTGTTCAAGATGTGTCAGTCCAAAATCGTCCAAAATGAGCAAATCTGCTTTTGATATCTTTTCAAAAAACTTGTAGACACTTCCATCAATCCGGCTCATCTTTGTTTTTAACAATAATTTCTGGACATTGAAGTACGCCACTCTGTATCCCTGGGTACAGGCCTGGTGTCCGAGTGCTGACACGAGAAATGATTTTCCTGTTCCTGTAGAACCGCAAACTAGTATTGCTTCTCCTTTGGGTATATACTCACCTGTAGCAAAGATTCCGACAGCAGCCTTATCCAGTCCTCTTTTGGTATCCATGTTTAGTTCTTCTATTGAAGCCCTGTAACGGAAGTTAGCATTTTGCTGAAGCCGTTCAAACCGCTTTCCATCCCGATCGTCAGCCTCTGCCTGGAGAAGCACTTCCATACCTTCGCTCAGGGTAAGTTCATGGAGTCTTCTTGTTTCGTTAAGCGCTTGCCAGCTCCGGATCATACCATGTAGGCGTAGGTTCCTTAATTGAGTTTCAATGTTCATTTTTTAGAATTTGATAGTTGATTGTGAATAATATGCTTTGCCCCGAATGTTCGGGTGTTCTGGAAGCGACTGTTCCTGTTTTGGCTTATCCTGATGACCGGTCATATTGTTCTTTAGGATGCGTTCGACAAAGCGGTAAGAAAGGTTGCGTACCTCCATTGCCAGTTCACAAGCAGCTGCAAACCCACTTGGACTTGCAGTTTTCTGTAGTCTTAGCAAGCCATCGCATGTACGGTAAAGTTGTTCAGGATGTGTATTCTGTTCAAATACCATTTGGAACAAAAGATACATCTCCGGAGATCTTTCCTTTGCCCGGGCAATATAATACTCGGGACTTCTCTCCAGATAATGCCTGTGATGTGAGCTTAAGTGATCTTTCTGTGTGGAGTAACCCGCCGGGTTCACATTCCGCACATGAACCGCAATCTGCTTACCCCTTGCATAGATCCTGACCATGCTCCGGGTATAAATCACCTGAACCTTAAGCCCTACATATGCAAAGGGAACACTGTAATAGTGCTTGTCCTTCCCAAGATAGATGTGGTTATTGTGCGCCACTTTGGGCTCTGAATAATATTTGACCTCAAAGCCATCCGCTGGCAGCGGTTTGAGCAGGCTTTTTTCCGCTGCAAGAAATCGCTCTTCCCTGCAATAGGGCTTTTGCTGCATCCTGGTCTGGTTATGCGCCTTTACTTTTTCCCTGATGGCCAGGTTAAGGGATTCAATATCAAAGAACTGACGGTTTCTAAGTCTGGCATACACACGATTGTATACTAACTTAACCTGGTTCTCTACCAGCGCCTTATCTTTTGGTTTTCTTGATCT
>JANXVH010000015.1 GCA_025351765.1 Pedobacter sp. | reverse complement strand
TAGTGGTTAAGGACCATGCCATCTTTTTCTTCAGTACCCAATCTCGCACCGTTGCCAATAAGACTAAGCAATACATCAAAACGAGGGTCTTTTGCCAGTTCAGCAAAGAGGTTGTGGTGCTGGTTAATAAAAGCTGGATATTATGGTAATGCTGACCCCAGTAATGCATCATACTGACCCCCTTCGGGGATTTGGCCTGTCATAGCTGACGGCATGACAATTTTACCTTTTTTTTCTAAGACTTTCTCCTTTTAATTCAATTCTGTATGAAGTGTGCACCATACGGTCTAAAAATGCATCCGCAAGTGTTGAATCTCCAAAGATGTCCCACCATTTATCCACGGGCAACTGACTTGCAATTATTGTAGCCTTTTTAGCATGCCGGTCCTCAATTATTTCCAACATGTCCATTCGCTGTTGCTGTTCCAGATGGGTTAACCCAAAGTCATCGAGAATGAGCAGATCTGCCTTTGATATCTTCTCAAAGAACTTGTAAACGCTTCCATCGATCCGGCTCATCTTTGTCTTCAATAGTAACTTTTGGACATTGAAGTATGCTACCCTGTATCCTTGTGCGCATGCCTGGTGTCCAAGTGCGGAAACCAGAAATGATTTTCCTGTCCCGGTGGAACCGCAGACCAATATCGCTTCTCCTTTGGATATATATTCACCTGTGGCAAAGATACCAACAGCGGCCTTATCCAATCCTCGTTTTGCATCCATGTTCAGTTCCTCTATTGATGCCCGGTAACGAAAGTTTGCATTTAACTGAAGCCGTTCAAACCGCTTCCCATCCCGATCGTCAGCTTCTGCCTGCAGAAGCACTTCCATCCCTTCGCTCAGGGTAAGTTCATGGAGTCTTCTTGTTTCGCTGAGCGCTTGCCAGGTCCGGATCATACCATGTAGGCGTAAGTCCCTTAATTGAGTTTCAATGTTCATTTTTTAGAATTTAATAGTTGTTTGTGAATAATATTCTTTGCCCCGAATATTCGGGTGCTCTGGAAGCGACTGTTCCTGTTTTGGCTTATCCTGATGATCCACCATGTTGTTTTTTAAAATGCGTTCGACAAAGCGATAGGAAAGATTGCGAACATCCATTGCCAATTCGCAAGCAGCTGCAAATCCACGGGGACTTGCGGTTTTCTGCAGTCTCAACAGGCCATCACACGTACGATAAAGTTGTTCAGGGTGCCTATTCTGTTCAAATACCATCTGGAACAAAAGATACATTTCCGCAGATCTCTCCTTTGCCCGGGCAATATAATAATCGGGACTCCTCTCCAGATAATGCTGGTGATGCGAGCTTAAGTGATCTTTCTGTGTGGAGTAACCTGCCGGGTTTAAGTTCCGTATATGAACCGCGATCTGTTTGTTCCTTGCATAGATCTTGACCATGCTCCGGGTGTAGGTCACCTGAACCTTAAGCCCTACGTATGCGAAGGGAACACTGTAATAGTGTTTGTCCTTCCCAAGGTAGATATGATTATTGTGCGCCACTTTAGGCTCTGAATAATATTTGACCTCAAAGCCATCCGCTGGCAGCGGTTTGAGCAGGCTTTTTTCCGCTGCAAGAAATCGCTCTTCCCTGCAATAGGGCTTTTGCTGCATCCTGGTCTGGTTATGCGCCTTTACTTTTTCCCCGATGGCCAGGTTAAGGGATTCAATATCGAAGAACTGACGGTTTCTGAGTCTGGCATACACTCGATTGTATACCAGCTTAACCTGATTCTCTACCAGGGCCTTATCTTTTGGCTTTCTTGATCTTGTAGGGATGACTGTAATTCCATAGTGGTTTGCAAAGTCATCCAGCGCCCGGTTAATCTCCGGCTCAAATCTACTGGCCTTTATCACTGCAGACTTTAAATTATCTGGTACTAATACTGCTGGAGCACCTCCGAGTTCCCTAAGGCAACATTCGAGTGCATGGAGAAAATCATCCACTCTCTGGCTTTTAACGGCCATTACAAAACAATAATCAGAGAAAGGAAGGGATGCAACAAATATCTGGCAGGCGACCACTTCACCAGTCTCTCTGTTTATGTAATGCATTTGCTTACCAGCAAAGTCAACAAAGAGCTTATCTGCAGCCAGATGCTCTAAGCGCATACCCGGACGTCTGGCGACTAACTGCTGGCGGAGATGGAAACAGAACTGGGGATAGCTGTAGGCGGGCTTACAACCTGCCTCATATTCTTCATAGAGAAGCATGCGCGTCATCCCTACCGATTCAAGTTCCTTTGCATAATAGGCTAGATTCGTTCGAAGATATTCAAACCGCGGATCCTTATAGGCTGGACTACCGACATGGAATTTCCCCATTAACAATGGGTCTTCCATTTCCAGAAGTTCTGCTACCGGGATCTCACCAGCCGCCAGTTTAGAGATATATGCTTTTACGGTGTTCTTGCTTATCCCTAAATTACGCGCAATACTTTTAATGGAATCGCCCTGCTTGTGAAGGCGTAATAATTGTTTGATCTGACTCATTGCTTTCGATTTTCCGGCCATCATTACGCTGCTTTAGGTAAAATATATTCACCTAAATAAGCCAAATCAAATTAAAGAGGGGGTCAACATGCTCCATTACAACCTGCTTTAGCGCAGATCAAGAGGGGTCAATATGCTCCATTACAAAATCTTTAATGTCCTGAGGGGGGTCAGTATCCGCCGGAATGTCAGTAAAAGCCTTAACCAGTCTTTACTGTAAACCGAAATTAGACACCATTACTGGGGGGTCAACATGCACCAGAATATCCACCTGCCGAAGAGGTTTAAATTTGCCTCAGCAAACAGCCAAAATGAAATCTAAAGCAATGATGGTTTTAACTATCACTGGTTAAAAAATCTTTAAGTTTTTTGTTTTTTGAAAAATGCTGACAATAGTGAAACGGAAAGAAGCTTTTTGGGTGCACGCAGTCTTATGCCTTTTCAGCAAAACTGCTTATTCCAGAGCATTCTGGAACGCAGCACCCGAAGGGCAAAAATTTCTTTGAGGAAGGAAAAGTGATTTTTGGTTTTAGATGGAAAGGTGTTATAATTATTTACAAGTGGTCTGAATTTGGGAATTGGAAAAATTTACGCATCAAATAACACAAATATGGCGCAATTACTTTCTGGCCAATTTTGAAAGATGAAATCAATTTAGCTCAAATCTAAAAATGATAAAATTATGATTTAATGCTTTATAATTACTTTCTATATTTCACCCTGCGATTATCAAAAGCCTTCATTTTGCCTTCCAAAATATCAACAATATGGTTATTCATGTGAGAATCCTCAATTCCACCAGAATCATGAGTAACCTGATATTCATTTTCTTTATCGATGTCCATATAAATGATCTGTTCTGCATCTGCAACTATGGCAAGGTTGGGATTATGGGTTACCATAATGATTTGCCTCATTTTTTTTGCTCGTTTTATATATGGGACTAGTATTTCTGCCACACTCTGATTATCGAGGTTGTCTTCAGGCTGGTCGATTATTAATGGTTTATTATCTTTATCAAGCACCAAATAAAATACTAATAACAATCCACCTTTTTCCCCTGGAGACAACTGAGTGAGCCCTTTCCCATTAAGTCTCAAGTCATATTCTGGATGTAAAAAGCTTAATGAACCCATGTAGTTATAAAAGTCCACTTTCCGATTATCTTTAAAACGAATATCTTTAATTGCTAGCTCATCAATAAATTCATTTATATGTTCTTCATTATCGAAATTATATTTTGAAATAATCTTTTTTAATTCTTCGTCTCCTGCTGAATAGAAATCTCCATATCTATTAACATAATCAAAGAATTGGCTAAAAAAAAGTTTATCTACCTTAAATGAACTTTCAATTGTAATATTTTGCTCTGCGGAGTACTCCTTTAAAACGTCAGATATTGCCTCCTTCATTTTATTATATATAGACTGTATTTCCTTTTTCTGTTTATAGATATCTAACGTTAGTGACTTTCTAAGAACCACATGTGCTGCTAGTTCAACAGGCAGGTTTGTAGTAATATAGGTTAATTCCGCATCATAAAACTTTATAGTATCATCAATACTTTCCGCACCAACAATCTGCTTTAACTTAGCTTCCCACTCTTTTAACTTCAATAAATAAGCTTGATAATCCTTAAGTGGTTTCTCTAATTCTTGATCGATTTTTTTCTTATCAGTTATTAACAGATTTAATTTAAATACTAGACTTATTTCATTTTCGAATTTATCTTTAACAGATTCTATAGAAAGCAGATCAGATGTAGTTTTTATGTTAACTAGAGTTGAACTAATCAAATCCTGAACTTTACTTAAATCAATTCTTACATTTATAATTTGATTTATATCAAGACCATATTTTACAAAATCTCCTGCCTTAAGTGCTTTCCATTCATCAAAATTCTTCTTTTGAATGTCAGTTTCCGAAAAAATATTCTGTAATTCTGAAAGACGAATTTTTAAATTATTGAGCGTTTCGTTCTGTCCCTCTATTAATACTTCCTGTTTATTTATATCAATTGATAGTGCAGAAGCCCTTTCAGCTTTTTCTCTTTGTTCTGTTGAAAGTGTAGTATCATTTTCAGGATTTAGAACTACAATTATGCTTTCTTTTTCCTTCTCATGAGCTAACAGTTCTTGATTTTTTATGCTCCTTTTATTCTCAATAGTACGCTTGTAATTACCGTCTGATTTTTTTTCCAATAAATCAATCAGACGATTTACATTATTTAGCTTAATAAGCAAGCTGTCGATCTGCTGCGTTATTAGCTCTGTTTTAAAATTCTCAAGTTCTAAAAAGCTTTTCTTTCCTAATTTATCCGATTCATCAAGGCGGGAAAATACAACTTTATTAATTTCTTCTTTGAAG
>JANXVH010000012.1 GCA_025351765.1 Pedobacter sp. | reverse complement strand
GTTTCCTTCTGGAAGCGTAAATTCAACAACGGCTTGATTTTCTTCCTTACATAATATTATGCCAATGGTTGGGTTTTCTTCAGGAAGCTTTAGCCTACGATCGTGGTAATTAACATACATCTGCATTTGACCAATATCCTGATGTGTTAATTTTCCAATCTTCAGATCAATTAGTACAAAGCATTTAAGAAGCCTGTTATAAAATGATAAATCAACGTAATAGTGATCACCATCAAGTGTAATGCGTTTTTGTCTGCCCTCAAACAGAAACCCCTTGCCCAATTCGAGCATAAATTGTTCAAGTTTGTATATAATCGCTGTTTCAAGATCATTTTCAGAATAGTGATAATCTTCTTTAAGATCAAGAAATTCGAGAACATAAGGTGATTTCATTGCATCAATTGGGGATTCCAAAAGCTGCCCTTTACTAGAAAGATCGATCAATTTGTCTTTATTTTTACTAAGCGCAAGCCGCTCATATAATGAAGAATTATATTGTCGTAGCATTTCTCGAATTGACCAATTACAGTTAACAGCCTCATTTTCATAGAATTTCCTTTCTTGGGCATCTTGAATTTTAAGTAGATGAAAATAATGTGTCCAACTTAATTGAAACCTATGCTGGAATACTGAAAACCAATCCGTTGTGGATTTCCGAATCGCTGATTCGGAAATCTCTGTACTGTAAACAATGTAGAACTTTCTGATCTTCTCCAAATTATCTACGGAGTAACCTTTCCCATATTCCTTTGTAAGCTTACTACTTAAAGCCTTTAACGTTGCAGAAGAATATTCAGCTCGTTCTTTTCCATGTTGCTCATGCTCTACAATTGCTTTTCCAATATGAAAATAGGTAACAACCATTGTGGTATTTACATGCCTAACAATAGATTTTCTTGATTCTTCAATTACATCTCTAATTGATTTGTACAGATTTTCATTTAATAAATGGTTCATTATTGTGCCCTCCTTAAAATCAGTTTACTTTTTTCATTATTATCAAGTGTATTTCTAAGATTAGCCATGTCTTTGCTGACCTTTTGTTCGATAACCTTTGCATATATCTGTGTAGTTCTGATAGTAGTATGCCCCAGCATTTTACTAACAGTCTCTATTGGCACACCATTGGAAAGCGTTACAGAGGTGGCAAATGTATGCCTTGCAAGATGGAAGGTTAAGTGACTTTTAATGCCGCACAAGTCGGCAACTTCTTTTAAATAGCTATTTAGCTTTTGGTTTGATATAATTGGAAATAGGGTGCCTTTTGCAATTGATCTTGGATTAGCCTTATACTTTTCAATAATTAAAGCGGCTTTTGGTAAAATCGGCACGTTAACAACCGTATCTGTTTTTTTACGAGTTGTTTTAATCCAGTAATTTCCATCTATGCCCAGAATGATATTTTCGGGTGTTAACTGCATTACATCAATGTAGGCAATGCCAGTATAGCAGCTAAATACAAAAAGATCCTTTGCGTATTGGATTCGTTGAAGGCTAAAATCTTTATCCTCAATAGCCGCTAGTTCGTCACTAGACAAAAAACCTCGCTCCACTTTTTGCAACTTAAGCTTAAAGAACTCAAATGGATTCTTGTCAATCCACCCAAGCTTAGCACCCAATCGAACCATTTTTTGAAGCCTTTCCAAATGTTTCATCACTCCGTTGTTTTCCATCCCCTTATGATGGTCGATAGGCTGATAAACTCTTAAGAAATATTCGAACTGGGTTATAAACTCATAATTAAGCTCTGAAAGATACAGGTCGTTTTTTTTGAAATGTTTCAGTACGAACTCTTTGATATACCTAACTGTAGTATGGTAATTTTTAATTGTTCCAGGAGCAAGAACTTCTTTCATGTGCAGGTTATGGTAATCCATTAGGGACTGAAGGGTATTCTCCTGTTGCTCAATTCCCAAATATTTGTTTTTGACAGCTTCGGCAGTAACCAACTGTTTGTTAATGATGAACTCTTGATAGTGGGAGGCTAATAAGCATCTACATTGTTCTAGATAGCTATTAAGTGATTTAAGCGTTTCATTCTTGGGTTTGGCTAATCCTTTAGACTGATTCCAATCGCTCAAGTCTACCATTCTTTTAAGTGCTACTTCGCAACGGCTCTTGTTAACCACAATACGAACATAGATTGCAGCCTTGCCATTTTTGCCCCGATTCATTCTCAGTACGAAATGAATTCCGAAAGTGTTTGTTGATCTCATCTTTAATGATTTAAATACTTATATGAATTGATATAAATTAATTAATCAAAACAGTTCGCCAGATAACCAAAAAAGTAATTCATTTTGATACAAATGAGTTCAAATAATATTCATTCAAATATTTGAATATCAATTAGTTAACCTCTTTCTGGTGAACAAATATAAATATTAAATCTGTTCACCTTATTGTTCGCATGACAGGAGGAATAGTATGTACTGAAAAGGATTGCTTAAAAGCTAAAAAGCCCCTAAATAGTGATATTTAGAGGCTTTTGCATCCAGATGAACTGGAAGGTGTCGGGGTGGCAGGATTCGAACCTACGACCTCCTGCTCCCAAAGCAGGCGCGATACCGGGCTACGCTACACCCCGAACTGGTATCTTCTTTTTTATTCCCTTTTTCGAAGGGATTGCAAAGTTAGACTTTAAACTGGTAAATTCTAACTTTGTTTAAACTTTATTAATGTTAAAAAGTACATCAATAAATTTAAGCGGAGGAAGAGGGATTCGAACCCTCGGTACC
>JANXVH010000127.1 GCA_025351765.1 Pedobacter sp. | reverse complement strand
TCGGATCTCAGGGATCTGCCATTACTGCGATTCATGCTCAGCAATGGGTTGATAAGATGGACCGTGGTCTAGATGCATTTACTCAATGGAGAAGATCAGGAGTTGATGGTAGTGAAGTTCCTGTGCTTACCTTGCCTATTGGGGCACCTGCAGGCCCAATCTTTAGAAGGTTTGAATATCCGATTACAAATGAGATATCCAATAACCCGAATGCACCAAAGACAACAATAAAGTATAATGAAAAAATGTGGTTTGATTTATAATAGAGATATGAAAAAATTTTTAATATTAACTTGTATGACTGCGGCACTATTCCTGCAATCATGTGATAAGAAGGGTCCGGGCGATAATTACGACTTTAGTA
Source organism: Pedobacter sp. (assembly GCA_025351765.1). Lineage (GTDB taxonomy): Bacteria > Bacteroidota > Bacteroidia > Sphingobacteriales > Sphingobacteriaceae > Pedobacter. The sequence continues at coordinate 4,818 of JANXVH010000127.1, read as the reverse complement.
ATAGCTTGCCTGCATACGTAGCATTGTCAAGCACAGCTACAAAAAATGTCAAAGAAGGAGCGTCAACAACGGTTACTTTTATTCAGAAAACAGCAATTCAACAAGATGTTAAAGTTAGTTATAAGGTAGAGGGCGCTTTGAATTTGCCAAATCAAATGGTAACTATAACTCGAGATGCATTGACTTCAGTAGCAACAATTAGTGTTCCTGTAGGAACAATTGTTGGTTCTGCTACAACTGCAACTGCTACATTGACACTAGTTAGTGCTGTAAAGGCTGATGGTAGTGTTTTAACTATCGGTTCAAAAAACAATGCTATTACTCAAAAAGTGACAATTAATATCACAAAATAGAATTTATAAAGTTTGCAACGAGGCCGAATCATTTTTAATGATTCGGCCTCGTTATTTGTCAATGTTAACATTCGCTCTCATAAAGGAAAATTTCATTCCCTGTGGCATTCTCCACATTAGCGCCAATGGTGCTAAACCAGCATTAATAGGTTATCTTCATTATTAGATAATCTACATTTAGAATCACTTCTCTCCCCACAAGCATCGCCCTATTATCATCTATATGCCCTACAGGAAAATCAAAACAAACAGGGTAATCGTAATCCTTAACAATCTCCCAAATCACTTCCTCAGGTGAGCTGCCGAATGGGATATCTTCTACTGACACCTCATTAAACGCACCAACAATCAATCCTTTTAGTTTTTCCAATTTCCCGCTTCGCTTTAGCATTCGCATCATGCGGTCTATAGCATATTCATGCTCTCCTATATCCTCCAGGAAAAGGATTTTATCCGTATAGTCTATTTCAGATGCAGATCCCTGAAGCATTACCAGTAATGTAAGGTTGCCACCTATTAATATCCCCTCCGCAATACCCGGGCGGTTTTTTATCTCACCGGCAGACTCATATTCATAGATAAGTTCTCCACCGAAAAGAGCTGTTTTAAGCGACGCTAATGCTTCTTTAGTTGAATTACCAAAAGTATAAGGCATTTGCGCATGTATACTTTGCACTTGGTATTGCGCATAAATATGGGAAAGCAATAAAGTGATGTCACTAAAACCAACAATCCATTTAGGATAGGCAATAAATGCAGTAAAATCCAGATCATCAATAATCCTTACCGTGCCGTACCCACCCCTTCCGGCGATAATGGCCTTTATAGATGGGTCGTCTAGGAAAGTCTGCAGATCTTTAGTTCTAAGCGAATCATCCCCGGCGAACTGATGATAACCAGCGGTTACGGTCAGACCAATAACAACCTCCAGCCCCCAATCTTCTAAAATAGCAATCGCATAGTTAATGCTGTGGGGCAATTTCTTGGCCGGACAAACGATCGCGACCTTGTCGCCCTTTTTTAAATATGCTGGCTGTTTAATCATTGTTAAAACACTTATCTTTGCCAAAATAATAAAAATAGTTTTGGATAATAGTAAAATAAAGAGATATACAGTTACTGCAGCATTGCCATACACAAATGGGCCTGTTCATATTGGTCATTTGGCCGGCGTTTATCTGCCTGCAGATACCTATGTGAGGTATTTAAGATCTAACAAGCGAGATGTGAAATTTATATGCGGGTCTGATGAAAATGGTGTTCCCATCACTCTAAAAGCTAAAAAAGAGGGAGTTACACCACAGGTGATTGTAGATAAATACCACAAAATTATTGGCGATTCTTTTAAAGAATTCGGCGTATCATTCGATATTTACCACCGCACTTCTTCTTTAACACACCACCAAACGGCCTCAAATTTCTTCGAGACGCTTTACAAAAAAGGAGTCTTTACTGAAGAGGTAACTGAGCAATATTACGATGAAAAGGCGCAAACCTTTCTTGCCGACAGATATATTACCGGTACCTGCCCTAAATGTGGTAACGAAAATGCCTACGGCGATCAGTGTGAAAACTGCGGCACTACTTTAAATGCTACCGATCTTATTAATCCAAAATCAACCCTATCTGGCGAAAAACCGGTTAGGAGGGAAACCAAGAACTGGTTCTTGCCTTTAGATAAATACGAAGAACGTTTAAGAACTTATATAGAAGGCCATAAAGAATGGCGACCAAATGTTTACGGTCAATGCCAGAGCTGGTTAAACGCAGGTTTGCAACCCAGGGCCATGACCAGAGATCTGGATTGGGGTGTAAAGGTGCCTGTAAAAGGCGCCGATGGTAAAGTGCTTTATGTTTGGTTTGATGCGCCAATCGGGTACATTTCTGCTACTAAAGAGCTCTTCGGATACGCTAGTCTTGATGTATGGAATCCAAAGTTAGAAGAATATTACATCAACCCAAAAGAAGTAGAAAAAGGAAGCTGGGAAAATTACTGGAAGGATGAAGGCACCAAATTGGTACACTTTATAGGGAAAGATAACATCGTATTCCATTGCATTATATTCCCTGCTATGTTAATGGCCCATGGCGATTATATCCTCGCAGATAACGTTCCCGCTAATGAGTTTCTGAACCTGGAAGGACAAAAGATTTCTACCTCCAAGAATTGGGCAGTCTGGTTAAATGAATATTTAAAAGAATTCAAAGACAAACAAGACGTTTTAAGGTATGTATTGACGGCCACAGCCCCAGAAACGAAGGATAACGATTTTACATGGAAAGACTTCCAGGCGCGTAATAATAATGAGCTTGTGGCCATATTGGGTAACTTTATCAATAGGGTTACTGTTTTGACACAAAAGTATTTTGGCGGTAAAGTGCCAAGCTTGATGACTATAACGGATATTGATCAGCAGGTAATAGATGAACTTGCCGCATTTCCTGGAAAGATTAGTGCATCCATTGAAAATTACCGTTTTAGAGAAGCACTTTCTGAAGTGATGAACGTAGCCAGATTAGGTAATAAATACCTGGCAGATACTGAGCCCTGGAAAGTTATTAAAACTGATGAAGACCGCGTACGTACCATATTGTATATCAGCCTTCAAATAGCTGCCAATATAGGGATACTTGTTGAACCATTCCTACCTTTCACAGCTGATAAGCTGATGAAAATGTTAAACCATGGTGGGCACCTTTGGGACGATGCCGGAAGCATAAACTTGCTACATAGCGGGCACCAGTTAAATGAGCCTGTATTGCTTTTTGATAAAATAGAAGATGATGCCGTTCAAGCTCAGGTTGATAAATTAAACCAAAGTAAGGCCGATAATGCCGTTCAAACAGCTACCGAGCCTGCTAAAGAAAACATCCAATTTGAGCAGTTTTCGGCAATCGATATCCGTGTAGCCACTATTATTGCAGCAGAAAAGGTAGAAAAAACCAAGAAGCTACTAAAGCTAACACTGGATACCGGAATTGATCAGCGAACTGTGGTATCGGGTATAGCAGAATTCTATAGCCCTGAAGCTATAGTTGGTCAGCAGGTAAGTCTTATCGTTAACTTGGCTCCAAGAGAGATTAAAGGAATCGTTTCTCAGGGGATGATCCTGATGTCTGAAGATGCGGATGGTAAGCTTGCTTTTGTTTCTCCGGTACAAAAACATACCAACGGGAGTGTAATTAAGTAGACAGCCCTGGCGGGGGAAGCTGAGGTGCCAGGTAGTTTTTAAAATTCATCTTGTGCCATTTTTCGGTCACGCTCTTATCCAGCTGGCCTTCAATAATATGGGAGCTGAGGATAGCCACGGGATTAAAGGATTTGTCGTTAATAAAATTATCGCCAATAAATATAGTTTCGATAAATTGAACCGTAATGGTAAGCACGCTGTAGCAACCGGGTTGTAAATCAAAGATAGTTGAATGAACGGGAAATACAGGATTATCCTTGTCATTGTTGATGTCTAAAATTGCGTATTCTGTTTCGTTGAAATAACCATTGGTAAGGTCGAACTGTACATGGCCAAGTACCAGCTTACATTTTTTAGCCCTACGAGGAAACTTCAGATCCTCGTTAAGATTCATTTCAGGAATCACTACTTGCATTTGATTCTCATGAATATGAACCATCGGTTGGGCAAAAAAGATATCTCTCAGCTGAGATTTTAAATTAAATTCAAACCCTATAAGCCTGTTGAAAGAAGTGGGGGTAAAATCGAATAGCTCGCTGTTTGGAATAGCTGCTGCTCTGAAACATTGCAAGACTTCTGAACTAAGACGGGTACACATGTGTGTATCATAGCGATCACGAATTACAGCGCTAAAATTATCTCTTATATAGCTACTGAAGTTGCTGGATAAACCAAAGATTGATGCTGCTTTTATCGTAGCCTTTGTTCTGTTAATCTTAGGCTTTTCAGTTTTCCCCTGAACAATCTGCTGACCATTCAATTCTCTGAATATACCTTTCCCTACTACTCCCCGAATAAATTTACCGTCATATCTTGCCATGCTGTTTAGGTTGAATTCGAAGATACATAATAATGACGATATAATAAATAAGAAAAAATAAAGATATGAAAGTGATGTGAGTACGATATTTTAATGGATATGACGGACATATCTCGGTTATATCTCGGTGTCATCACGGACTTATTATATTTTCTTGTCGATTTCTCTTACTTTTCTCCTGCTTTCGTTTCTGTTGGCATTGTAAAGTAAAACTAAATAACAGGCTTTTGCAGGCGCAACTTTTATTGCTATATTTGCGCCTGCAAAAGCATTTTTGATTGTGCTTTGTAATTAGGTCCCGTAGTTCAACGGATAGAATAGAAGTTTCCTAAACTTTAGATATGAGTTCGATTCTCGTCGGGACCACAACTTAACAAAAAGCGACACACGTCCAAACAAAGAAAACCCTTTAGAATAATAATCTGAAGGGTTTTTGTTTTTATCAACACAACAA
>JANXVH010000115.1 GCA_025351765.1 Pedobacter sp. | reverse complement strand
AGTAAATACCAAATCATCTAATGTTTGTTTCATCTTTCAAATATAATCTATTTATTTAGATATCACAAATTTTTTTAAAAAATATTTATATCACATTATTGTTTGTTATTATTTGTTGTAATTTGGAAATATCACAAATTTTACGTTATTTTGCACCAACATATCTTAAAACAACATGGAAACTAAAAGAATTATTAACCCCAGAAGGCTAAAAATTGCTAGGGAAGAAAAAAAGCTAAACCAAAAAGATTTAGCGGAGAAAATTGGTAAAGCACAAAGTGCAATATCGTACATTGAGATGGGGAGAAATAATACCTCGGAACAGGACATAGAAAAATTATCCAAAATATTAGGGGTTACGGTGGATTACCTTACTGGTGTAACTATAGAAGGTGGACCAAAATTGGATCACATAAGGATGACAGAACTAGAATCTGACAAATTAAAGATTGACGATAGATGGGTTGAAACTTATAATAGACTAAAAAACCTAAAAATTATTGAGTTTGACGCAGATTTTGCTGATGAAAATGGATTACCAAGAGTTAACTTATCATTAGTGTTATCAAAAAAATCTCCTGTACCAGGATCATGGATACCTTTACTAGAATCATTAGGTGGTAATTTGGATTATATATATTCAAATAGACATCCAATAATTAAATTTAATAAAAGCAGGAAGGTTAGTAATCCAGAGGAATTAGCATTTAACATACGGGCACTTCAAAAAAATATTGAAGAAGACACAAAGATGCTAAACCACTTACTGAACCAATTACTTCCGACAACTCAGTAGACGGGAAGAACGTCTCGCCTTTTAAGTACCTATAAACGTTGATAAATATTAAAAGTGAATGTATTTTCGCGTATGAAAAATAAAATATACGCAATCTTATTGATGCTAGTAATTAGCTCTTGTATGTCAATTAGTAAGATGCAATCCCTAAACAGGTCTAACTTAAATAAACTTTCAGTTGGGCTCAGCAAAACAGATGCTTTGGCTATAATGGGAATTAAAACCTACAATATTAACGGTGATATTATCAACAACCCATACAAAACAGAGATTAAAAAGGGAGAAAACGGAAAAAGCAATCTTGAGATTGTATTTTACTATACTGACACAAAAAAGGTAGATGGCGCAATAACAGATGATGAGCTTACTCCTCTTGTATTTATAGAAGGAAAGCTTGAAGGTTGGGGTTGGACTTTCTTTGATGACAATGTCAAAAAGTATCAAATCAGAACCTTATAGATCATTAGGAACCTCATCCCATTTCTTCATTTCCCTATCTATTAACTTGTTTTTAACTTTCGCATATATTTGAGTTGTCTTAATTGATGAATGGCCTCGGAGCTTAGATATCACCTCTATAGGGATGTTTAACTCCAGGCATATTATACAAAAACCAATAGTCTGGATTGATTTTGACACTAGGATTACCTTTCTTATTTTAGAGCCTTTGTTTTGTGCCTCTAATTGAATAGAAACTAAGCCTTGTTTGTTCTTTTATCTTTGCGTGGGTAAACTTTAATTGTAGCCATAAGTTTTAATAATTGACACTACTATTTTTTTTAGGGTCAAAAGTGAGATCCTACTTGTGATATAGTTTGCTATATATCTGTAATGAATATGAAACAAATTTAGATATAACAAATTATATATTCCAAATATAAGGCATAAAAAAAGAGCTACATTGCTGTAACTCTCTTGTAATCAGTGACTTTAAATCTAATTCTACTACTTTCGAACTTAGATTCGGGTGGGCCATGATGGGCTCGAACCATCGACCAAAAGATTATGAGTCTTCTACTCTAACCAGCTGAGCTAATGGCCCTGAAAAATCTATTAGATTTTGCGAGTGCAATGTTACATATTTGTATCCAATTATGGAAACAGTTTTAACACAAAAAATAAAAAACATTATTTTCGATTATGGCAATGTTATATTCGAAATAGACTTTAAAAAGGCGCAAAATGCACTTGCACAATTAGGTATCCCTAATATAGAAGCCTTTTTTGGACACAAAGGCCACAATGATTTATTTTCACAATTGGAGACTGGCTCCATCACCCCTACCCAATTTAGAACAGGTATTAGGGAAGCCGCCAGTAATGCATCTCTTACAGACGAAGAAATTGATACCGCTTGGAACAGTATATTTGTAGATATACCGGAAGATGTTAACGAAACATTGCTCGAAGCAAAGGTCAAATATCGCACCTTCTTGTTAAGTAACACCAACGAAATCCACTATAATTATTTTACAGACTATATCAAAAAGAAATTTGGTATGGAAAGCAATGATCAACTGTTTGAGAAGGTTTACTATTCTCAGCAGATGCTTTTGAGAAAACCTGATGTAGAAATCTTTCAAAAGGTAATTGATGACAATAACCTGATACCGGAAGAGACTTTATTTATTGATGATAGTCCGCAGCATCTTGTCGGCGCCCAAAAAGCAGGATTAAATGTCTTATTAATGGACAGACATCCTAAAGAGCTGAAAGCCTTTTTAGTGGATCACGGATTACTATAATTGATAAAAATATTTTTATATTCGCCTACGGCGTTTTTCCTTTATGATTAAACCTAACTCCCGACTGGTTTGTCCGGCTATCGAAGTATTCTCCTGCGCTCTCCTAAATAAGTACGGCATTACCGCTTTAATAGGCCCGTAAGGAACGTATTTGGCAACATTGTAACCGGCATCAGACAAATTAAAGCTTAGGTTATCACTCATGCCTAACAATTGTGCAAAATACACATGGGGATGATCGTGGGCTATATTATTGTTATCCAACAGTTCAGCCAATAGCTTACTGCTGGTTTCATTGTGGGTACCACATACAAATGCAATGTCATTGATATTGGACATACAATACCTTAATGACGCATCATAATCATCGTCTGAAGCTTGTTTGGTAGGTTGTATTGGCGAGGGATATCCCATTTCTGCGGCACGCCTGCGTTCCTTTTCCATGTAGGCGCCTCTAACCATTTTAACGCCGAGGATAAAACCTTCGGCTTTGGAAATTAAATGGTCAGATTTCAGATCAGCCAATTTATCATGCCTGTACATTTGATAAGTATTGTAAACAATAATACCTTCTTTATTAAATTTACGCATCATTTCAAGCGCAAGCTGATCAATGGTATTCTGAATCCATGTTTCTTCGGCATCAATCATAATAGGCACTTTGTTATCAAAAGCTTTAAGACAAATTGCTACACACCTGGTTTTTACTTTTTCAAACTCTGCAAGCTCCGCAACAGTCGCTTCCTTTTTTGTATCTAATTTTTCAAACAAGCCAAAGCGCCCTATCCCGGTAATTTTAAATACGGTGATCGGTATTCTCTTATCATCGGCAGCACGCTCAATGGTCCTAATAATCTCTTGACAAGTAAAATCGAATACAGCTTCCTCATCTTCGCCCTCTACAGAATAATCCAGAATGGTACCCACCTTTCCAGAGTCTAGTTGTGCAATGGTATGCTCACACTCTGCTATTGTTTCTCCCCCACAAAAATGCTTAAATATGGTAGCTTTAATTATGCCTTTTATCGGCAAACCAATGTTGATGAAGAAATTGGTAACCGGCGGACCAACCTTTGTCAGGAAATTGCTGCTAATGATTTTAAATAACCAGAATGCGGCAGTTAATTCTCCATCAGACTTGTTTTTAAAGGCTATTTCTGTATTATCAAAGTTCAATTCTTTTCCGGGACGCACTTTCATCAATAGAGTTTATTTTTTTAGCAAAAATAGGCAATCTGATGCTATCCATGCCAAAACACTTTATAAATAATTGTAAGTTTGCCATAAGATGATAGAATTTAAATTAGAAGGCGAATTTATTCCTCTAATCCAGCTATTAAAAGCTACCGGATCAGTTCAAAGTGGTGGAGAAGCCCAAACCGTTGTAGAGGACGGATTAGTTAAATACAACGGAAAAGTAGATTACCGTAAGCGTTTAAAGGTTCGCGTAGGTGACATTATTGATTTTATGGGTCAAAAAATAAAGGTTATTTAATGAATACGATAAATAGTTCTGGCCATAATATTTACTTTGAAACAGGGTTAAAAGCACTTTCAAAAATTATCAATGAAGACAAGTATAGCAAGATCTTTGTATTTGTAGATCGCAACACTGCAGAATTTTGTTTGCCCATTTTTCAGCAAATGCTGGAAGATTATAATGGGTTTGACCTGATAGAAACCGATCCCGGAGAGGAAAATAAGAACATCGATTTTTGTATCGGAATTTGGAAGACCCTCCTCGATTTTGAGGCCGATAGGAAATGTTTAATGATTAACCTAGGTGGAGGTGTTATTACGGACATGGGTGGCTTTGTGGCTTCAACCTATAAAAGAGGAATTGATTTTATCAACATTCCTACCACACTTTTATCGCAAGTAGATGCTTCTGTAGGCGGAAAAACAGGCATAGACATTGACAATGTAAAAAATATGGTAGGAACCTTTTCTTTGCCAAAGGCGGTATTCATTGAAACAGAATTTTTGAAATCGCTTTCTTCAAGAGAAATGTTATCCGGCTTTGCTGAAATGATAAAACATGGTTTAATTGCTGATAAAGATTATTTTGAACAACTACAAAAGATCAATTATAATAAGATTGACGCCGCTTCCATTTACCGTTCTGTAGAAATTAAAAATGAGGTAGTAACAGAAGATCCGTATGAAAGGGGCTTAAGAAAAATCCTGAATTATGGCCATACGATAGGCCATGCCGTAGAAACTTATTCGTTAATTAACGATAAAAAACCACTAAATCACGGAGAAGCTATTGCTATTGGAATGGTATGCGAAGCGTATTTATCAACCACAGACAACACGTTGACTGAGGACGAGCTTAAAGAAATAACCACTTATCTACTTAAGCTTTATCCAAACTATTACATCAAAGAAAAAAGCTATAAGGCACTGTTAGAGTTTATGCAGAGCGATAAAAAGAACGAAGACGGACAGATCATGTTTTCTTTACTTAATAACATTGGCTCCTGTGCTTATAATTGCCGTATAACAGAGCAGGCGATATTGGAAAGTTTGGATTACTTTAATGCGCAAGCGAAACAGAAATAACATTACTTCCTAGTGCTAGATACCCCTACAAACACCATAGCAGGTACATCTGTGCTATTATTAAAACAATTAGATGTTTTTTTAAATTAACTATTGACAAATTAAATTTTGTTAGTACATTTGTAAGAACGAAAAAAGAAAACATTGAAGAACGTTACAACATATTGGACTGGTTACTTTTACTACTATAGTAAGAGCCGGGGCTAGTATGTAACATCATCAACTAAGATAAATGTATACGAAAGCCCCGGCCTAAAGCCGGGGCTTTTTTCGTTTAAAGCGTTATAAAATGAAAAAAGAATTAAGAGTAGCAATCCAAGGTATAAAAGCGTCATTTCATGAAGAAGCTGCACTTAAGTTTTTTGGAACTGATATATACACCATTGAGTGCAGCTCTTTTAAACAAACTTGTGATAGACTGCAAGCTAAGGAGGCAGACTATGTTATCATGGCAATTGAAAACTCCATAGCCGGAAGTCTGCTACCAAACTATACTTTGATTCGTGAGTACAACTTTGCGGTTGTTGGAGAGGTTTACCTGCCCATCCAATTACATTTAATGGCTTTGCCCGGTGTAAATTTTGAAGACATCAAATATGCTACCTCCCACCCTATTGCAATTAGACAGTGTATTGACTTCTTTGATGCCTATCCTCAAATACAAGTAATTGAAGGAAGCGATACCGCTGCATGTGCAAAAAAAATAAGAGATGAGCAATTGACAGACACAGTAGCTATTGCTAATACGCTAGCAGCAGAGCTTTATGGATTAAATATCATTGAACGCCGCATTGAGTCCAACAAGAAAAATTATACCCGTTTTCTTATCCTTAAAGAGGAAAAAACAGAGGAGCCTGAGGAAATCAACAAGGCATCCATTGTATTCCAGGTAGGCAATCATGTTGGTGCGCTTTCTAAAGTGCTCAATATTTTTGCCGAGCAGCAAGTTAACCTAACTAAAATACAAAGTATGCCTGTTCTTGGTAAAAGGAATGAATACTATTTTTATGTAGACATGGAATGGTCTAATACTGAAGGATATGATAAGGCTGTAAGACAAGCGCTTAAATACACTGTAAACTTTAACATCATGGGCGAATATCAGAAAAACGATATAGTTTAACTGACAAACCCGCTAATTAAAATATTAACAAAACAAACCCTAAAACAATGAAATTACAATTAAACATTCAGCCGTTAAATACTTGGCTAAACATCAAGAATGAACCTTTAATCATCTCTGGGCCATGTAGTGCTGAAACAGAAGAGCAATTACTAACTACAGCTCATCTTTTAGCTGCCACTGGCAAAGTATCTGTGCTAAGAGCTGGTATCTGGAAACCACGTACCCGTCCGGGAGAGTTTGAAGGCATTGGAAGTATTGGACTGGAATGGTTGAAGAGAGCAAAAGCAGAAACTGGATTACCAACTGCTGTTGAGGTTGCTAATGCAAAACACGTGGAAGAGGCTTTGGCTGCGGGTGTTGATATTCTTTGGATAGGTGCACGCTCTACAGTAAACCCGTTTACAGTTCAGGAAATTGCTGACGCTTTAAAAGGTGTTGACATTCCTGTGTTGGTTAAAAACCCGGTAAATCCTGATTTGCAACTTTGGATTGGTGCGTTAGAGCGTATTAATGGGGCTGGTATCACTAAACTAGGTGCTATACACCGCGGTTTCTCTTCTTTTGAGAAAAGCTCTTTCCGTAATGAACCAATGTGGGAACTTGCTATCCAATTGAAAACTTTATGTCCGGAATTGCCTATCATTAATGATCCAAGTCATATATGTGGCAATAGGGAACTAATTCCTTACATCTCTCAAAAGGCACTTGATCTTGACATGCAAGGTTTGATGATAGAGTCTCATGTTGATCCCTCAGTAGCATGGACTGATGCAAAACAACAGCTTACTCCTGCTGCGCTTGCGGAATTGGCAGATCGTTTAACCATTCGTGAGCCAGAGTCTGCAAATGCGGTGTTTACTGATCAATTGGCCGACTTACGTAAACAAATAGATAAAATAGACGACGTGTTACTTCAAAAATTAGGAGAACGTATGGCTATTGTTAGTAAAATAGGTGAATTTAAACGTGATAACCAAGTAACCATCCTTCAGGTAAACCGTTGGGACGCCATCATTCAAAAAGGAACTGCATTTGCAAAAGCTCTAAAACTGGATTTAAACTTTACTGAGAAATTCCTGGAATTGGTGCATGGTGAATCTATCCGTAAGCAAACAGAAATTATGAATGCCGGTAAGGCTGAAAAAGGAATTGCAGCTGAAGCACATGCTGAAGTTGTTAAACCATAATTTGAAAGCTTACTTATATAAATATGAAGAATGCGCTTGTTTCCTTTAATGGCAACAAAGAAATTAATACGGAAATAACCCTAACGGGTTCAAAAAGCGAATGCAATAGGGCGCTAATAATTAGCGCCCTAAGCAAAAATTCGGTAAAGTTAGACAACTTGTCTGATGCTGCCGATACAGTAACCTTAAATCGGATATTAAATGAGCTCACGCAAAACAATCCACATCAGCAAACAGTTGATGTGGGTCCTGCGGGAACAGCCATGCGTTTTTTAACCGCTTATTTATCTGCACAGCCTGGCAGTTTTTTACTAACAGGATCTGAAAGGATGAAGCAGCGTCCTATCGGTCTTTTAGCGGAAGCCTTAAAAGCCATTGGAGCTGAGTTAAGCTATGCAGAGTGCGAAGGCTATCCACCTCTTTTAATTACTGGACCATTGAAGCAATCAGCATCATCTGTTAAAATTAAGGGAGATGTGAGCAGTCAGTATATTTCTGCTTTGTTAATGATTGCACCTACATTAGAACAGGGACTTACACTGGAGATAGAAGGTGAATTAACCTCAATCCCTTATGTAACTATGACCTTGGATATGCTTGCAGAAGCAGGTATAAAACATGAGTGGAGTGGAAATAGCATTACAATAGCAGCACAAAACTTTAATACGGCTACACTGGCAATTGAGCCAGACTGGAGTGCTGCCTCTTATTGGTACAGCATAGCTGCTTTAGCTAATAGCGCTCACATAGATCTTCCTTATTTAAAGGAGAAAAGCTTACAAGGCGATAGCAGGATTAGAGAAATTATGGCGGATTTTGGGGTAAAAACATCAAAAACCGACAAAGGGATTTCATTACGGCATATAGATAAGCACTTTAGTGATGGTGTAATGAATTTGAAGGATTGTCCGGATTTGGCACAAACCATTATAGTTTGTGCAGCAGCATTAAGCAAAAATCTAAGCTTTACGGGTTTGGAAACTTTAAAAATAAAGGAAACCGACCGTATTATGGCCCTGCAAAATGAGCTGGCTAAGATTGGTGTTAAACTAACTGAAGATAACCTGATTTACACTTTGAATTGTGATTCTTTAAAGTTCCCGGATCATGTTTCTTTTAAAACGTATGATGACCATAGAATGGCGATGGCATTTGCACCACTTGCTTTGATTATTAAAGAAGTGGAACTAGAAGATATGGATGTAGTTGAAAAATCGTACCCTGATTTTTGGAAGGATCTAAGCAGAGCTGGCTTTACAATTACAGAACATTTACAAATAAAAAATTAATATGGCAGGCAACTTATTTGGTCAATTATTTCGTATCAGTACCTTTGGCGAGTCGCACGGTATAGCCATAGGTGTCATACTAGATGGTTGTCCGGCTCAATTACCCATTGATCTGGAATTTATCCAATCAGAACTGGATAAACGCAAACCTGGACAATCCAAAATCACCACTCAGCGTAAAGAAAGCGATACGGTACAGATACTTTCAGGAGTTTTTGAAGGAAAATCAACCGGCACACCAATTGCCATGCTGATCCCTAATGAGGATCAAAGAAGTAAAGATTATAGTCACAATACCGATGTTTACCGTCCGTCACATGCAGACTATACTTATGATGCAAAATACGGAATACGCGACCATAGAGGTGGCGGCAGGTCATCTGCCCGTGAAACTGCTGCTAGAGTTGCGGCTGGTGCAATAGCGAAATTGTTATTGAAATATCATGGTGTTGAGGTTTTCGCACATGTGTCTTCAGTAGGAAAGATCCAGGCCCCTAACCTGGCTAATGATACCATAGAAAACCTTTTAGCTGTAAGAGAAGAAAACATAGTTCGCTGTGCAGATCCTGCAACAGCAAACCAGATGATAGATTTTATAGATGGCATTAGAAAAGACGGAGATACTGTTGGTGGCAAAATCAGTTGTATCATCAGGAACTGTCCCGTAGGATTGGGAGAGCCAGTATTTGATAAACTACATGCTGATCTCGGCAAAGCAATGCTGAGTATTAATGCCGTGCATGGCTTTGAATATGGCTCTGGCTTTGGCGGCAGCGAAATGCTGGGGTCAGACCATAATGATATATTCTTAGCTGGGGAAGATCAGCCAAAAACGCTGACAAATTTCTCTGGTGGCATACAAGGTGGTATTTCTAACGGCATGGAAATTAATTTCACTGTGGCCTTTAAACCTGTTGCCACAATTATGCACAACCAACAAACCATAAATGCTGCTGGAGAAGCTGCAGAAATAAAAGGTAAAGGAAGACATGATCCATGTGTGGTACCAAGAGCAGTGGTTATTGTAGAGGCAATGGCTGCGCTGGTTTTGGCAGATCATCTTTTAAGAAACAAGACAAGCAGGTTGGGTTAATCCAAACCTGCTTTTTTACTAAAATATTGAAGGAAATTTGGCTGCATTATGATCGTGCATCATTTTGTAAACCGCTTCAACTACATCATCAACAGATGGCTTGCTGAAATAATCACCATCAGAACCATATGGAGTCCTGTGAGCCTTACCAGTCAATGTTCTAGGCTGACCATCAAGATAATAATAACCATCCTGCTCTTCCAGGATATGCTGCATAATAAATGCCGCACCACCACCTGGAACATCCTCATCAACCACCAGTAATTTATTTGTTTTCTTTAGCGATGAAGCACAGATTCTGCCATTGTCAAACGGCAATAAGGTTTGAGGATCTATGATTTCAACTGATATACCAAAGCTCAGCAACTCTGCAGCAGCCTCTTCTACAATTCTTAATGTAGATCCGTAAGATACTACCGTAATATCTGTTCCTTCACGTATTACCTCAGCCTGTCCAAGTGGAACTATGTATTCGCCTACATTTTCGGGAAGCTTTTCTTTTAATCTGTATCCATTTAAGCATTCTATAAGCAATGCAGGTTCATCTGATCTGAATAAAGTATTATACATACCCGCAGCCTGCGTCATGTTGCGGGGAACGCAGATATGAAGACCCCTTAACGAGCCCAATATCATAGACATAGGTGAACCGGAATGCCACACCCCTTCCAAACGGTGACCGCGGGTTCGGATAATCAAAGGAGCTTTTTGTCCGGCTTTGGTACGGTACGACAAACTTGCCAGGTCATCACTTAAAACATTAAGCGTATAAAGCAGGTAATCCATATATTGGATTTCAGCAATAGGCTTTAATCCACGTAAGGCAAGCCCTATACCCTGCCCGATAATTGTCATTTCTCTGATCCCAGTATCGCTGATCCTTAAATCGCCAAACTTAGCCTGTAGACCTGCAAAACCCTGATTAACATCGCCAATGGCCCCAAGATCTTCACCAAAGGCTACTAATCTTAAATCCCTTCTGAAATTAGCTTCAAAACAGGCATTTAAAATTTCCCTGCCATCAACCATTTTACTCTGATCATTATATTCTGGAGCAACTGGCTCCAGTAAAAGCGGGCTTTCTACACCATCTGTAAATAGTTTAGAGTTATAACGCTCCTCGTTCAATTCGTTTTGTGCAGCGTACCATTTTAGCAGTTTGATCCTTTCGTCAGTTTCCTGGCTAGCGGTAAGTCTCAATGCTCTTCTTACAGATGACATTACCTCTCTTCTTAGCGCATCTGGTGTAGATGCCAGTTTAGCTGTGATTTTAGAGACCTCTGCATTCCCGTTCGCAATAGCATTGATCATATTAATTGCTTGCTCCTTTTCTTCCTGAATGCTTTCTAAAAATTCGTTCCAGGCCTCGCGCTGCGTTTCTCTTACAAATGTTTTAGCTGTTTCTTCCAGTCTAGTAAGTTCTTCATCAGTCGAAATGGCAGATTCTATGATCCATTTGCGCATTTGCACGATACAATCATATTCTTTCTCCCATTCCAATCTTTCTGTATCCTTATACCTTTCATGAGAGCCAGAAGTGGAGTGTCCGAGTGGCTGGGTAACCTCGGTTACATGAATCATAACAGGGACATGTTCCTTTCGGCAAACCTCAATGGCATACTGATACATTTCGCACAGAGCAGGATAATCCCATCCCCTTACTTTGAATATTTCGTAACCCGCTGCATGTTCATCCCGCTGAAAACCTTTCAGTATTTCAGAAATATCTTCTTTAGTAGTTTGGTATTTTGCAGGAACAGATATTCCGTAAGCATCATCCCATATAGAAATAGCCATAGGGATCTGTAATACTCCCGCAGCATTTATAGCTTCAAAAAATACACCCTCTGAGGTTGATGCGTTACCAATAGTACCGAATGCAACCTCGTTACCTGATATAGAGAAATTAGTGAGGTAATCCAGCTCTTTATTTTGCCTGTATAGTTTAGATGCATAAGCCAGGCCAACAAGGCGTGCCATTTGTCCGCCTGTGGGCGAAATATCTGATGAACAGTTTTTAATTTGCGTTAAGTCTTTGAAACTACCGTCTTCATTAATAGACCGAGTTGCGAAATGACAGTTCATTTGCCTGCCTCCTGAAGAAGGCTCGGCTTCTAAACTTGGATTTGCATAGAGCTGAGCGAAGAATTCTTTTAAGGTGCAGATGCCGGTAGCGAAAGCAAAAGTTTGATCTCTGTAGTAACCTGAACGCCAGTCGCCATTTTTAAACGCCTTAGCCATTGCAATCTGCGGAACCTCTTTTCCATCGCCAAAAATACCAAATTTAGCCTTTCCCGTTAGCACCTCTTTACGACCTAAAATACTTGCCTGTCTACTTTCAAAGGCAATTTTATAATCATTAATAACAATCGTTTTGAAATCATCAAAACTTAACTCAGAAGCATCAATCGGGTTAGTTGTAAATTTACTATTTGGCATCATAAGCAAATCGGTTATATAGCAAAGATACATAAAATCTAAAGTATGACTTTAATGTGGGGTGGAATTTATATGTTGGAATACTTTTTGATTTATCACATAAAACATTAAATTTGTTTTAAAACCTGTTCACATGAAAAAGATCATTCTATTATTTACGCTTATTTTAGGTATCGGTATTGCTACAAATGCGCAAACTGCTGCAGACTTTAAGTTCGACAAAGAGACTTATGACTTCGGAGATATATTGATGACTAAGCCCGCTACAGTTGAGTTTAAGTTTAAGAATGTTGGAGATGTGCCTTTGATCATTACAAACGTAACTGCTCCATGCGGATGTACAGTGCCTCAATGGACTAAAACTCCTGTAAAAAAAGGGGAGACTGGTGTAATTACCGTTACTTATACTCCTAACCCAACACAAGCTGTGCCATTTACCAAGACGGTTACCATTACTTCAAATGCGGCTATAAATCCTAAAGTACTTTATATTAAAGGAAAATCTGTTGCCTCACTACCTACGCCTACTGCAGCCAAGTAATTTTAAAAGATATTCTAACAAAAAACCTCGTTAGTCAACGAGGTTTTTTTATTTTTACACCATGCCGAAGATTTCAGATAAAGGGGTTCAAATGCCCGCATCTCCGATTAGGAAACTTACTCCATTTGCCGATAAGGCAAAGGAGGACGGAAAGAAGGTTTACCATCTGAATATAGGACAGCCTGACATTGCCACGCCACAAGGCATGTTAGATGCCATCAAGAATATTGATTTCGAAGTGTGGGCATATACTCCATCAGAAGGCACCTTAAGTTATCGCACAAAACTTGCAGAATATTATAATAAATTAGGCTACGGCATTACACCCGCGGACATACTTGTAACTGTTGGCGGTTCTGAAGCAATTACTATTGCCATGCAAACCTGTATCAACGAAGGCAGTGAAATTATCGTACCAGAGCCATTCTATGCCAATTATAATGGATTTGCCTGCATGAGCAACGTGGTGGTAAAACCGATATTATCTTATATTGAAACAGGATTTGCCTTACCTCCTATTGCCGAGTTTGAAAAGCTAATTACTGAAAAGACAAAGGCAATCATCATTTGTAATCCCAATAACCCTACAGGTTATTTATATTCAAGGGCAGAATTGGAGGCTTTAAAAGCATTGTGTCTTAAATATGATCTCTTTTTATTGTCTGACGAGGCCTATAGGGAATTCTGTTACGATGGTAGGGAATTTATTTCACCAATGCATCTGGATGGCCTGCAAGAAAACGTAGTGATTATAGACACCGTTTCTAAACGCTACAGTGCCTGTGGAGCCCGTTTAGGTTGCCTGATTACCAAGAACAAGGAGGTGATCCAATCAGCATTAAAGTTTGCGCAAACGAGGTTAAGTCCGGGTATGGTTGAACAAATTGCGGGAACTGCGGCGGTTGATACCCCTGATAGCTATTTTGAGGCCGTTAATAAGGAATACACCTTGCGAAGAGATACATTGGTGAAACGCCTCAATGCTATTGACGGTGTATTTTGTCCTAATCCGGGTGGTGCATTTTATGTTGTTGCGAAATTACCTATTGATGATGCTGATAAATTCTGTCAGTGGATACTGGAGAGCTTCAGTAAAAACGGAGAAACAGTTATGATGGCACCTGCAACAGGATTTTATTCTTCTTCTGAATTAGGAAAAAAAGAAGTTCGTATAGCCTATGTTCTAAACACACAGGATCTTAACAAAGCAATGGACTGCTTAGAGGATGCCTTGCAACAATATCCCGGCAGAAGTATGGCATAATTTTAGTACTTTTGTTCTTAACAACAATACGGGGCCGTTTTGGATTTGACAGGGTGGAGGTACGTATGTTAGCATGTAGTGCGTTGTACGGAGAGCACTTAAAAGAGAACGTTCACACTTTGATTGGCGAAAATAACTACGCCTTAGCAGCCTAATTTAGAATTAGTTTGCTTTTGTCCCTCTGGCTGCCGCGATGTTAGGCTAGAATCTGGGGCATCGAAATAACAACGCTGGCATTTGTAAGGTGTGGTACAGATGCGAGATAAAGCACCTAAGGTGAAAGGTAAGGTCGGTTTCCAGCCCGCCAGATCCCGAAAATCAATTGGAAAATAAACATGTAGAAGGCATAATTTGCCACACAACTGGACAAGGGTTCGAACCCCTTCGGCTCCACTTTTACAGCCTCAAAACAGGCCAAAACGCTATAAAACCCGATTTTATAGCGTTTTTTTATGAATTACCCCACATGCACATTTTGGTTAATCGCATTGGTTATGATGGTACAGTCCTTTCCGATAGTAAAGACTATCAGCGAAGCGAACAAATACTTCGGAAGTTAGAAAAACAATATGGATTAACCGAAGTAATATCCAGTCGCCAGGCAAAAGAAAGAGCGATGACTAAGAACGAGTTGGAAATGATGAAGCGAACAGACGAACCGTCTGTTAAAATGAAGTTGCAGGTTACTATAAAAAATACACTAAGTCAAAAGCCAACCGCAGAGGGATTTATCAAGCACTTAGAAGCACAAGGTATTAATGTTCTATTTAATCAGGCCAGCACAGGTTTCATAAGCGGTATATCCTACGGTTATAATGGGATGCAGTTTAAAGGCGCTCAGTTAGGGAACGCTTACAAGTGGCAGGCTGTTAAAAATGCTATCAATTATGAACAAGAAAGAGATTGCACAGCAATATACCAGGCAAATATTAGGACAAGAGCCAACCAGCCGGACCAGACAATCAACCTCCGGTGGATCAACCGAGCGAACTATCGCAGATACAAAAGTTACTGCCGGAAATAGAAATGATTTACAGCAGGGCACTGGAAAATTACAGGATCAAATCGGAAAAGCAAATAGAAACAACTGCAAGGCGGCTCAATCAGTTGGAGAGCACGGCGGCCAACCTATCATTTCAAATAAAAAGTATCGTGGCGAGCGCGGAGCAGATCTATCATTCCAACAATCGGGTCGGCAGCAGATGGGTAATTCGGCTATACCTGGTGGCGATCTTATCGGGGATTTGCTCGGCGTTGATAACAATGCTGGTAATTTGGATCAGGCAGCGGTAAACCAGTTTAAGCGTAAGAAGAACAAGAGGCGTGGACACAAGTTATCCTAAAAATTAATTGCTTATTTAAAAGAACTTTGTATATTTACTTTCCGTGTAACGATAAGACCCATTTTTTAGGTCTTATAATGACACTCGAAGTAATATGGCACATAGCGTTTACATATCATCCAACCTTACACAGCAACAACTTGAATTTATGAAGTTGCTGGATGACTATGAAATTGAACTATTTCAATTCGATGAGATTGAAAACCAAATTAATAGAAAGTTTGATAATCTTAATGAGGTTCTTGAGAACTTAGTCCATAAAGAACTGATTTCCCGCATTGAGCGTGGTAAGTTTTGCAAAGTTAACTTCCGTGATGAAAACGTGATCGGCACATTTGTGGTAAAAAACAGTGCTGTAGCTTATTGGTCAGCATTAAATTTACACGGGCTAACTGAGCAATTTTCAAACACTATATTTATTCAGACTACACATAGGAAGGAAGATAAAACCCTTTTAGGAACTCCTTATAAATTTATCACGATAAATAAAGCTAAGCGTACCGGCATAATATGGAATGGTTATGGTAATACAAAATATCCTATAACGGATATTGAAAAAACACTTGTAGACTGTTTCGATCAGCCACAATATTCTGGTGGTTATGCTGAATTAATAAGGGCCTTGTCCCAGGTGGAGATTAATTCTGATAAAATGATTAATTATTGCAAGTCGGTCAATAATACTGCTGTTACCAAAAGAATTGGATTTTTGACGGAGTTATTTAAAAAGCCTTTAATGAAGGAATTTACTGATTTTGCAAAAGCTCAGGTAAATGGAAAATACAATCTGCTCGATCCACAGGGAAGAGAGAAAGGTGAATTTGTGGCGAGTTGGAAGTTGAGATTAAATATCAACAAAGATGAATTGCTTAACCTATCAGATAAACAATACTAATGATACTTAAAAAGGAAATAGAGAAAATTGCCCTTCAAGAAAATTTATCACGTAGTACCGTAGATAAAGATTGGGTATTAGGTCATTTTATTGATGCCATATTCTCCATTCCAATATGCCAGGATAGTCTTGTTTTTAAAGGTGGAACCTGTTTGAAAAAATGCTATATACCCGATTATCGCTTTTCCGAGGATCTCGACTTTACCTCTATAGACCCTGAGTTTGTGTTAAATCAGGAATTATTAAAAGAAATAACCGAACTGATAACACAACGGACAGAAATTCCTTTATTTATTGATTCTATAAAAGAATTGAAGCATAATGACATGCCTACCGGCTATGCAGCAATCATTAAGTTTTGGGGTGCAGATCATTTAAAGAACCAGGCACCACCTCCCCCGGAAAGGTGGGCAACAAGTGTAAAAATAGAGATTATTCTTTATGAAAAAATGTTATTCCCGATTAGCTTGCGGCCCATAACACATGCGTATTCTGATAAACTGGCCTTAGCGGATCAAACCATCTCATGCTATGATTTGCGTGAGGTAATGTCAGAGAAATTGAGAGCGTTAATACAGCGCTCTTATTCTGCCCCGAGGGATTACTTTGATATATGGTATCTATCAAAAAAGCTCGCTGAAATTGAATGGCCGGTAATAGTAGCGGCATTTCATGAGAAAATGAAATTTAAAAAGTTGGAGTTTACAGGCATAGACCAATTTTTAAATGATGATGTAGATAAAAAACTTACAGGAGCTTGGAAAAATAGCCTTGCACATCAAATACCGCATGAACAATTACCGCCTTATAATCAGGTGAAAGAAGATTTGTTAGTGCTTTTTAATAAAATATTTAATTCTTAAATTACTAATGTTTTTAGTAAAATTGAATCTCATTATGAACGGAGAATCCTTAACTATAACACAAGATAGGTATGTTCAACTGACGGCAGATAAATTTGCTTAAATTAATGTTAGGTAATAATTATGCAAAAAAAAGGCTTTTTTTCAAGCACGTGTGGACGGTCGATTCCAAAGTGTGAAAAAAGACTTTTAAATTAGTCCGAAATCTTTGTCTCAATTGTCTGTTGCACAAACCATTCAACATATTGGGGCAGTGCTGTGCCGGCATAATAAGGTAGATTCATCAATAAATACGGTTTTTTATTAGGTGTGATGGCTTTCTCTACCTTGAAGGCACCTCCGTACATCCGAATGGCGTATGGATGGTCTGCGGCTTCAATGAACTGATGAAGTGATTTTAAACTACCCGTACTGCCTGATTTTATTTCTATGGGAATAACCAACTTGCCATAAGCATACAGCAAATCAACTTCCGCATTAGACTGGGTTTTTTCTCTCACCCAAAAATTCGGTGTGTGCGCTGTAATACTTTGGACGGATATTAGTTCCTGTGTTACTAAATGAGGTATAACCGCGCCTTTGTAAGCACTATTTAAATCATCCATTGCCAGCATTTCCGCCTGAATGTCTAAAGAATAATTGACCAGGCCAGTATCTAAGAATTGTAAACGCGGCGCTTTCTTCAAATCGGCTTTCAATGGCGGATTTAGGTCCGTAGTTGGATATATTAAACGCACGATCTTTGCCTCATCAAGGGTTCTAAATGCTTCTCCTACCTCTCTCGACCGATAATTAGAATTTCCAAAGCCCTGAAACTTTACGCGTTCGTCCAGGTACAATGGTGCGGTATCCATTAAATGTTTAATAATTTTCCTTTCCGTGTCGTTGGATGTGTATTTTTCTACATCATTTTTATAGGTACCCCAAATGCTTTCATAAATAACTCGTAAATCTGAAAGGCTATGTTTCTCAACGTCTGTTTTTATTACTTCCGGCATACCGCCGATAATTGCATAGCGATGAAAGGCATCCATTAAAGTTTGATGTGCAAATGCTTTTACCGGTACCTGCTGCAATTGCTTTAGCAATGCTTGCTTTCCGGTCGCTTCCAGATATTCCTTAAAATTCAGTGGGTGGAGATATAAGAATTCTACACGGCCCACTGGAAAGCTATGTACTTTCTGCATGGCAAACTCCAATAATGAACCTGCACTGATGACTTGAAGCGAAGGTATTTCTTCGTAAAAATAACGCAACAGCTGGATGGCCTTAGGGCTCTCCTGAATTTCATCGATAAATAGAAGGGTATCTGTGATAGCCGATGAAGGAATATTATGTGCTAAAAATAAAGCTTCAAAAATAGTTTGAACATCATCAAAGTCATCAAAATAACGGCGATCTGCGGGTTTCTCCAGGTTGAGCACAATGGTGTGTGCATACGTCTTGGCAAAATCACGTATTAATGTGGTTTTGCCAACCTGACGTGCGCCTCTTATGATAAGCGGCTTGCGTGTGGTATTTAATTTCCAGCGGTTTAGATAACTTTCGATACTTCGTTTAAAAGCCATAATAGCGAAATTTGAAGTTGATGTAATAGAACAAGGGCAAATTTACGTTATCCTTGTAATAAAACAAACCCAGTTTTGGCAATATTTTGTAATAGAATAAAGGCAGTATAGGTTTGATTACTATTGAACTTTAGATTTTAAGAGGTCATTTTCAAACTTAACATGTCACAAACTTGCATTAAATATGTGACAGGAAAATGGAAGAATATTGCATGAAAAAAAATGTTATACGTATATTATGTACAATAAAGCATAGCGTTTTTGGCTTCTTTTTTTTGAGAGACCTATTCAGAGACCTGTAAAATATTGTTAGTGTAACACACTATATATCAAGATGTTTCGAGTTTAAAAAAACTCCCTTCGGCTCCACTACACTGGACAAGTCAGATAATTCTGCACTTGTCCAGTTTTTTTGCCACTAACACACTGTTAATCAATAAGGTATTCCCGACAATTTCATTGATCCGAATAGTTAGATGTTTGGAACCGTCAACCATAAGATTTTGGGGGTACATCGAACTAGTTCTCCTTCGCTTTACCTCAAGAATAACACCTTTATAGCTGTTATTCAGCTTCAACAGAAAAGCGTATCAATTGTATTTATTGACACTCTTTCTTGTTTCTCCAAAAATCAAGGAATGATTTTCTTTAGTTTCATTTCATCAAATAATTCATAAAACATTTGTTCAGTATCTAGATATTCATGAAAGCCTAGCCTGCGAGCTTTACTTCCGTCACCAAAGAAATCATAATCCCAGGAAAACACACCGTCGCCAAAGGCCCAGGCAGAAAGGTCCTCGTAACTATGGGCAGCTAAATTATATTTCTCCTGCATAGTCTGCCATAAATTAGCTTTATCTGCCATAACTGTTTGAAGGGACATATTTAAAGGAGGTGCTGTTTCCATTTGGAAGTAGGTAGCAATCTTTGGCCATAGATCGTTCCAACGAAAAAGGTCGCCGTTTGTTATATTAAGTGCTTGATTAGCACATTGAGGGCTGGTAGCCGCCCAAACAGTGGCTTTTGCCAAAAGATTAGCATCGGTCATTTCCATCAATTTATCATACGCACCTGGTTTACCAGGAAAACGAAGTGGCAGATTTAAATATTTAGAAATCGAAGCATAAACAGCAATAACGAGCATTAAGTTCATTGGGTTTCCAAGTGCTGTACCTGCTACTACGGACGGGCGTATGGCAGACCAGGTCCAGTTGTTCCCGATCTGACGTTTTTCGAGGAATTCCTGTTGGTCAACATTAAATTCTGGTGGCATATGACCAGCATCGCTTTCTTTAGCAGGAGTTTTAAAAGGCCCTAGGTGTGCACCATAAACTTTATACCCTTGCATCAGGCTGATATGCTGCAGATCTTTAGCAATAGGTTCAACTGCTTCGACAACATTGACCAACATAGCCAAGTTGGGAGCGACCATTTCCGCCCAGGTGGGACGATCCTGAAAAGCGGTATAAAAAATATGCGTAACCTCATTTAAGCTAGCCAATTTTTGTTTGCAAGAGATAGGATCTAGCAGATCAACGCTTATATAACGAACCTTCTCTTCATCGATTCCACCCCTGCGTGAGAGACCAATAACTTGCCAGTCATCTAATGTTAATAAATGCTGAATTAAATTGCTACCGATGACACCGTTGGCACCAACTACTAATGCTGTATTTTTCATGATATTATTTCTTATTCTAATGATTACACAAAATTAAGCCGAGCTTCTAAGTTATCATTTGTATGAATACACTAATTTTTTGTACTTTTCCGTTATGCAACGATATCGCCAATTTCAACCATTAAATATCTCTGACGTTCAGTTTACCAACTGGCCACATCCACCGCATAATCATAATCATTATGAGATAATCTATATATGGAGTGGAATCGGTCATCATATTATTAACGGTCTTACCATACCCTATTTCCAAGGTGATATTTTCCTTGTTGGGCCAGAGGAAGTGCATTATTTCGAGATTCAAGAATCAACACGTTTTATCTATATTAAATTTACGGATCTTTACATTTACCAAAAAGATAATGCTACAGTGGCCGGAATGCAATACCTGGAATATTTAATTAAAAGCCGTGAAACGCATCTATCCGCTTTTAAGCTAAAGGATTCAGATGAAATTTTAGCACGGGTTGTCATTAATACTTTGTTGGCAATGAAACAAGACCTTCTTTCAAATGAACGGTTAATTTGGTTACAAGTGTTAAGCCTAGTAATTATCCTGTATCGAAATATGCCAGAATTAAAAGCAACCAGCAATAGAACTCAGGATATGCAGGCAGTATTTTGCTACGTACATAAAAATATTTATTATCCTGAGCGGTTAAAAGCACCGTTGATGGCGGCTCATTTTTACATGAGTTCTGATTATATAGGGCCTTATTTTAAAAGGAATACTGGGATGACTTTACGGGACTACATCGGTGCCTACCGCCGCAAACTGATGGAAGGTCGGGTGGCAAGTGGAAACTACAGCCTTAAGCAGATTGCGAATGAATTTGGACTGGCGGATGAAAGCCATGCGAGTAAACTTTTGAAAGGTTGAATCAAGTGGCATATATATGAGTTTTAATTTTCAATTTAAGTTGGACAGCTGACCGGATTGTTATCCGTGCGTTATCAAATAATAAATAGCAGTGGCGTTTAAAAAACCTATTTTAATTATATCAGTCCATGTACAATGCGGTCAGTTCTTAAGGATAATCTACTTTATATCCTAAACCGATATTGAAATTACAAAGACATTACTTTTATTATTAGGTCCCTTTTGGAGATTGTAATATTAGGAAAACTAAGATTTATCGTGGTCATCATTCGTTACCCTATGAAGATCTATAGTAAGAACTCGCAACCAACCTTCATCATCTTTACAAATGTCAACTACTTGTTGCATCTCCGTGTCGCTTATTTTTACGAAAATATCTCGCACCTTAATCTTTGTACCATTCGTAATGTATTCACCGATAAAAGTGATAGCGTTGTCATTCCATCCTTGCGAGGTTTGCGGAAACCAGCGACCCAAATTGTCGGTCCAAATGCCAGTGTACAAATCGTTTGCCCAACCTAATTGCCAGTTTCCTTGAATTGGCCTTGGATTGGTATTGGTTTGCGCATCTTCAAAACGAATAAATGTCCAAAACCCACCTAAATCAAGATGACCGGTTAGTGTTCGTTCAACCGGCCGGCGTGCACTCATTAAAGTTGATTCCGTATTGC
>JANXVH010000092.1 GCA_025351765.1 Pedobacter sp. | reverse complement strand
CTGTTGAGGGCACAGGATTTTAAGTCCTGCGTGTCTACCAGTTCCACCATCCGAGCAGGTGTTAACCTTTTAAAATAAATGCCTTCAGGTATGTGAAGGCATTTAGAGCGAAAGACGAGATTCGAACTCGCGACCCCGACCTTGGCAAGGTCGTGCTCTACCAACTGAGCTACTTTCGCATGGTATAAATTAAACATCATCCGATGTTCCTAACATTGGAAAGGCTTTGATTAGAATCCCCGCCTTTCCGGTTGGGAATGCAAATATAAACAGTTTTATAACGATGTCAAGTTATTTTTAATAAAAAAATTAACCACTACGTTAAACTATTGGATTTCAGCACATCTATTATCAAATCATTTTCAAACCCCTTGCTCAATAAATAAGTAACAAGCTTATATTTTCTTTTATAAGGCTCTTTTTCTTTAATTAAAGGAAGTTTTTTCTCCGCCGTATTTAAAATAGTTTGCAAGTATTCATCATAATCAATCGTCTTTAAAGCCGATGCTATCATTTTGTCTGTTATCTTTTTTAGCTTCAAACCTTGCTTGATCTTAATCTTTCCCCAATGCTTGATTTTAAATTTACCAGATACGTAAGCAATAGTAAAACGTTCTTCATTTAAGAAGTTACTTTCTATTAAATCGGAGATTACCTCCTCTACCTCGTTAGACCAAAGTCCCCAGTCGTAAAGCTTATTTCTTACTTCCTGCTGTGCACGTTCCTGATAAACACAATAATGCTCAGCCTTAACTAAAGCCTGCCTTTTATCCAGTTTTATTTTTTTCTGCTCTTCCAATATGCAATATTAATCATTCTGAAAAAGAGTTGAGCATCCCTATCTATGGATTATTTAGTAGCCGTTGCAGGGTGCGTTGTCGCGTCCTACGTAGTCCTATCTAAGTTCTATTTCTATGCCATCCATATAAGAGCAGTATAAGAAGATAGGAAGGGAGGTATTGCAGCTTGAATGAGATAAAATTACTGCAGTCACATGCCTTCAGAGGTTTAGGAAAGCTTCATTAAATAATATATTGCACAAATACCTTATTTAGAGCAGATATTTAAGCAAAATTTTGCTAGGTGAAAAAAATTAGTTCAACATCAACCATATAAAATGCCTTTATTCGTAAAAAGATGTAAATTGTGGCTAATTAGGAACCATTTAATTGCCTTCTCTTCCAATGATTAAAAAAAAGATTTTAAAAGTCGGATTAGATTCTGCAGCACCATTCCCTATGCATTCCGATTACAACTCGGAGAATTTTGAAGGTTTTGAGGTAGACTTACTGAAAGCTATAACAGATCATCTGGGCTTAGAGATTGAATATGAGGTTTCGCTCTGGTCCACCATTTTGGAAAAGCTTTTTAAAGGAGAACTTGATTTAATCTGTTCTGCTGTAACAGTTACACCATCCCGTCGCCATATTCTTGAGTTTACCAATCCCTACATGCATTTTAGGCTATGTGCTGTAATTAATCAGGAAGATTCTCTAAAAAGTATTCAGGACCTTAAAAACAAGACCATAGGGATAAGGGAAGCAACAGAGGCTGAAAAATATATACACACAAATTTTCCTGCAAATAATATGGTGCATGCAGAGACAAATAAAGACCTTTATAGAAAGCTTCAGGCTGGTAAAATAGATTTGCTAATTGACGACTCTCCTATTGCCGGCGGTTTCTTACAGAAAAACAAAAAGCTTAAGGTAGGTATGTATTTGCCGGGCACCGATTCTCAATATGCTATTGCTATGAAAAAAGGCGATGTTAAGCTTAAAGAGCAATTTAATGAGGTATTGTCTCTTCTAAAAGACAATGGAATTTACCAAACCATTTATAAAAAGTGGTTTAACGATATCCAATTTTAAATCTCTTAGATCCTGCTCCTTTATACAAGACCTAAGAGATGAGTTATTTTTATTTTCGCAATTTATCTGCAAGCATTTTTATATAAAATCCACCAACTACACTTCTGGCGGTAAAATTCATTCTTCTTGCGTCTTTAGTTTCATGCCAATCGCTTAACGGCACCCGGTCTGGCGTTTCTAAAGCATAAACATAAACTGGCGCTATTAAGGCTTCAAAGTCTTTTTTACTCTCCGCTAATGTTGCAGACCATGTAATCCAGTCAGACTTTGTATAGGTTTTACGGCTATCCAGCGGAATTCCGTATTTGGTTTGTCTGCTCAGGTAATATTTAACCTCCTTATTATAAACTTCTTTTGGAAACAAATTTAGGCTCAGTACTTTATCCCAAACCATATTGTATTTCTGGCTCCAGGTGTCTTTATCATTAAATGTAAGGGCATAGTGATCACCTGCATCTGCTAATTTCATCCATTTAAGCGCCATTTCCTTAGCCATTGCCGTATATTTAACGCCGGTAGCTTTTTCACCAATCATAGTAGCCATCATACCATAACCTCCCAATGCAACAATTGCTTTTACAGATAAATTCGCATTGCGGGCAAGGTGGCCCGCAAAGTCGTCTGTAGACAATTGGTTTGCCGGATCAAGGCCATTTTTACTTAAATAATCGGCCCAGGTGCTTAATGTTTTCCAATGCTGTTTTGCATAATTTGCATTGCCCTCTGCTTTCGCTATAGCCGCAGCAAGGATAATCATATTACCCGATTCTTCAATAGGCATATCTTCGCCATAGGTTTGCCCGTTAGCTATTGGATAAGTACCCAGATCATGAGCGGAATAGGGTTTGGTCCATTTTCCGCTTTCGCTGAAATAGAAAATGCCGTTCATCATACCCTTTAATAAATTTGGGTTGTATACTAAAAATAACGGGGCGGATGGATAGGTTACATCTACCGTTCCTATAGATCCGTTGCTGAAGTTCTCTTTTGATAAGAATAAAATTTCTCCAGTTGGTCCCTTTACTAATTTATGGGCAGAGATAGCTTGACGGTAAGCCAATACACAAAGGTTAGCATAGGCTGCTCCCCCACTCTTTAGCGCATCTGCATACAACTGTTTATCGAATGCAGCACATTGTTGCATAACAATCGCATATTCTCTTGTGGCCAGGTCCATCTGGCTTTCAATAGTTTGCTTACCAGTACTGTTCCACCATGGTCTCAAATCTTTCTTAAAATAGGTAAGTCCGTAAATATCATCATACGCCAGCATTAGGAACTGTTCTTTAGGTGCAATCCCTACCTTTCCTAATGGAATAGTTGTGTTAAGAATTAATCCATCGCCTTTCAAATCAGTTATTTCCTGCATAGTGGTCATCTTTCCTAGAAAGCTAGCTGCAGCGCCAGGTAATGTAGATAATGTTTGAATAGCTTTATATTGTTGTGGAACCGCCATATATAGATATCCCCAATCTATACGCACATCATCTCCCGTCCTTTTTAAAACAGGCTGTTCTACTGTACCAGCTTTTAAAATAGTCAATTGTTGAGTGCTGTATTTTGTTGCTTCAACTTCCTGAAATGGTGTGTGTGTAGCAAGAGCGGTAGAAGCGCCGAAATAGATTTTTACGTCGTGAGCGGCGCCATCATTAGCCTTTACTACGCTTGATATGTAAGAAACCGGTCTTGCAAGCAAATCAAGATTATTCATCAACAGTGGAGAGGTAAAGGTAATTTTTAGATCAACTTTACCTGCCTTGAAAGTATAAATGGTTTGAGTGGCATTAAATACAAGACTTTTTTGTTCAGCTTCGTTAACTTTTACTGCTTCGCTTTCAGCTGGCTCCTCCACCAACCCTCCATCCAGGTAAGATGGGCCACCTGTGTTCTTAGCGTAAATTGCCAATACATTATCTCCTACTCTTAGCAGTGCTTTAGTTGCCCCGTCTATAGGGATGTATATAAATTTACCTTCCAGCTTATCCTTGCTGTAAATCTCTTTACCATTCAGGTAAACTGTAGCATTATCATCATGCCGAATCTTAAGAAACATTTTATTGGAACTAACAGCGGGAAGGTTGAATGACCTGCGTACCCATATTTCATCCTTCTTCCATGGCGTTTTAGCTTGAGATGGTTCGCTACCGGCAGGGCCTACAGCCGTATTCCAGGATTTATCATTGTAGTTTATCGCTGTCCAATCGGCAGCTGGCTTAGTTTCTGTGTAATACAGCTGCATAGGTTTTTCATCTGCCGCAGGTAAAATGGCATGATAAACTTTTTCCCGCTTGCCAAGAAAATTATAAATCTGCCCATCAACGCTAATCATTCCTGTTAAAGACTGGTTAGCGCCTGTCCAGTGCTTAGTTGTACCGTTGTTTAAAGAATCTGATGAAGACCATATACTAAAATACGGATCGTGGGTAATTAAAGGGTAGGCGGGAGCTGAGCGTTTTTGTGCAAAAGCAGCTGCGGAGCTTAGTAAAATTAGGAATAGTATTCTTTTCATGTGTGCTAAAACGTTTTAAATAGTTTAGCAAATTAAGAACTTTATTTAATACCCGAACTGTTTTTCACTTGAAATAAAGCGGGGTATTAAAATTCTATAATACAGACAGATAAAATATTAAAGGCGGGAAATACACTATTCAGTTTTGGTCACATCAAATATAAAATAAAAGAAACGCTATTAAAAACAATTGGAAGTATTTTAGGTTACATATTAATGGAACCCTTCAATATCAAAATTGGTTATGGAGTAAATGAAGTTACCCTAACCATATTACCTGCAGACAATGATTGTTATAAAGTAATTTATTCTGGCGCTATAATTGGTGCCGTTAAATTAGATATTGACTGCTGGGAATCCGTTCCTGAAGAAGATATTGTGGCGGGCGACCTCCCTTTTTACAAGCATAACCTCAGTTCAGGCAAACCTAACATTATTTTAAACGAAGCAACGGTTGATGAAATAGGTGATGAAATTGAGCACATTCTTCGCGGTGATGAGGATTTATAATATCCTAATACAACCTTAAATTCCTATTAATTAAACATTTACCATATTTTCCAGAAAAATATATAAATAAAGTATACTAAATTAGTATACTTTATTTATATTTGTATTATAGTCATGTGGCCGAGTGGTTAGGTAAGGGTCTGCAAAACCTTCTACGGCGGTTCGAATCCGCCCTTGACGTCTAGACATAAATTGTCTTACTCTTTAGATGTTTGGTTAGATCTAAGTTTTGTTTGATAAGCCAGGTTGGATGACCTGGCTTTATTATTTCTCGTAAAATTCCAGCGGTAACTGATCAGGATCTGAAATAAAAGTAAAACGCTTTCCTGTAAATTCATCAATGCGTATTGGCTCTGCAACAACACCATATCCTATTAAACTTTTAACAACCTGATCAAGATTATCCACTTCGAAAGCGAGATGCCGTAAACCTGCAGCTTCCGGTCGCGATGGCCTTTGAGCAGGCTCCGGAAATGAGAATAGCTCTATCACATACAAGCCATTTAATGACAGATCGAGTTTATAAGATCTTCTATCTTCACGATATACTTCTCTTACAATTTCCAAACCGAGGATTTCCGTGTAAAACCTTTTAGACACCTCATAGTTGGTACAGATAACAGCAATGTGATGAACTGATTTTAATGATATTGCCATTAGTTTGCCGTTATCTTATAGATCTGTCCTTTATTACCTGCTACTAGTATTAATTTACCGGTTTTGGACTTCTGGATTACATTAAAGTTGAGTTTTGAAATGTTGTACCAGCTAACTCCAGCATCTGCGCTTACGTCTGTACCTGATGAACCAGTTGCCATCATAACTTTATCAGTTACGTATATCACTCCTGATCGGTATCCGCTAACCGGCTTTAACGGCCTGCTCCAGGTTTTACCCCCATTACTAGTAAGCAAAATATTATTGGTGTTTTCATTGTCTTTAAGATAGTTCCCTCCTACTACCACACCAATTTTTTCATCATTGAATGCCATAGAAAACGGCCCAGTACTGCTTTCGCCCTGCAAAATAGGGCATTTATAAAAATCCCAAGTAACGCCATAATTACTGGAATAATAAAGATTTGAAGTAGATCCTCCACTTACTACATATACTTTACGCTTTCCTACCACCCTAATGGTTGTTCCGCTGGCGGCAAAACCAGCTTCTCCCGTTAAAAGGTTCCATCGTAAGTTGGCAGAAATATTTTTCCATGATAAACCTCCGTCCTGTGTTGTGAGTAATTGCATTCTGTTTAAAATAGGATCTCCAAAAATGATCCCGCGTTTTGCATCCCAGAAATCCATTCCATCTAGAAAAATTGCAGAATCAAGATTCTTGTAGGTTTGTTTCCAGCTTTTACCGCCGTCTGTTGTTAAAAGGACATAGGCTGGCGAACCAGCATTGATCACAATGGCCCTATTGTTATCAAAGGCCTCAATATCCCGAAAATCCATCTTCTCATAACCCACAGGCTTTAACCATTGCCAGTTAAGCCCACCGTCTGTCGTCTTTCCAATACTTCCATTGCTTCCACTTACCCATACCACCTGATCTGAAACAATGGACATCCCACGCAAACTGGTTGTTGTACCGCTTGTTAAAGGAGTTAAATTATAAACTTGCGAAAAACATACTGCCGGAATAAAACAAATAAAATAAATCCAGCTCTTCATTATTTAACTCTTTTCCATGTTTCTGTCCTACCGATAATTGATACTCCAATATACCCCCTTAAGTTCAGGTCTCCGTTAGATCTGATGCTCATATTGCAACTGTAGGTTTTACCAGATTTAGGATCGTAGATTTTACCATCAGTCCATTTCCCATCTTGGTAAACAAAATCCTTAATGATTTCCAATCCTACTATAGGCTTGGATCTAAGCGCGGGGTTAGGATTTTGGTAGTCGGTTTTTATATTCCCTTTCTCATCCTTAGGGTCTTTTAGCCACACTATCTTTCCAAAATATTTTTCACCTTTTTTAGTAATATCTATATGCGCTTCACGGGTTGAATTGATCCATTTACCAAGTACGGCATCGGGTTTCTGTGCAAATACGGCAATGGTACAAACCAGTAATAATATTAAAACTGTGGTCTTTTTCATAAGTCTATTTGTAATAAAGTTAACGAATGGGCGGGATAAAAGAAATATTAATCTGTAATACCGCTAATTATTGAGGCTATCCTCATATAATCTTTATCGTAGTGGTGATTTCCTGGTATATTGATCACTTTAATGCCGTTTTTTAAAAACCCAGCTTTACCATCATCGTCCTCCTCCTTGCCAAAGATACAAACTGGTTTAAGTCCTTTAATTTTTTTCATTTCTGAAACGACATTGTATTTTCCTTTTGCTTTGCCAAAGTTTAGCATATCGGAAATATGAATTTCAAAATCGGCTTCCCCGTCTGGCGATAAAGAAAAGACACCTTTAAGGTTCTTTTCCATATCTGATGGCAACCTTGTTGCTAGAAAAGGTATTACTGAAGCTCCAAAAGAATAACCTGCAAGTATAAAATTCTTCTTTCCAAATTGTGCCTGGTATTTTAAAATCACCTTATTGATTTCAGCAGCGGTATTGTCGGGGGTTTTCTCATTCCAAAAATACTTTTGAGCATCGAGACCTACAACATAAATTCCTTTAGCAGCTAAGGCTTCAGCAAGCGACTGATCAAAACTGGTCCAACCGCCATCACCGGATATCATAAAGACAAAAGGTAAAGTGTTTTTCTTTGTAGCAGAAACTATGGTTAATGGTAGGCTTTCAGTAACAGTATTTTTAAGCTCAGTTGAATTGCCATCAACAATCTTCTTATATGCAGCATTATACTCGGAAAACCAATTATTTGCAACTTTGAAACCATGTCCTACTTTATCAAGCGTTATCAATTCTGCCATAGGCATATCTTTCAAAAAAATTGCCGTAGCATTAAATGGGCAGGTCAGGTCTTTTACGCCATTCAAAACAATAAATGGAGCCGTTAACGTATTAGTAGCTTCCAGATAGTAAGATTTGCCGGGTTTCAATACATGTTGGGTTAAGCCATTACCTTTGCACATGGGTTTAACCATATTAATATCAGGACAAAATCCAAGTGCAAGAGCTCCCCTAAAAGTATTTGCAGGAGCCTGTGCTAAAATGCCATATACCAGGACGGCACCGTAAGAGTACCCGACCAATACAGGCTTATGGTAAGTGGTTAACTTATATTTTTTTTGAATATCCATGCTCAGCTCTTCAAAATCTCCCGCCGGGTATAAACAATTGTCCTTTACCTTTGATAAATAAAACTCGTAATGCCTTGCATCTATGCCAACTACCAGAGCTCCCTGATTGGCCAGGTTTTTGGCCATTTCAGACACCGCTTTATTCCAACCGCCATCACCGGATACAAATAATGCAACCGAAGCAGGTATGCCAATAGGCTTATAGATGGTGATCTTACCAAATTTTCCGTAACTGACGGAATCTGTAACCTGAGAAAATGCAGTGGCACAAATGAATGGGAATAAAAAAATAAAGGAATAGATCTTCTTCATGTTTGTTATGGTTTAATCACCTTAGCTAGTACAGTCGGTACCTGGAGCAAGTCGTAATCATGATCATAGACCAGGTATTTGTTACTCCACACTGGCGAAAATTTTTCTTTAGCAGCTCTTAATCCTTTATAATGTGAAAATGAACGGATCTTTTCGTAAGCGAACTTCATCGAGTGCTCGGGAAAATTCTCAGGACTTGCCAGACCAGATAATGGTGCAAAACCTAAGTTAACAGCATCAAACCCTGCACTCTTAAGATAATTGAATAATGCGACCATAATAAAATCAATTACTCCATTCGGTGCATCATTAGTTTTACGGATTAAATCATAAGTACCCTCTCCTTTTACAAAATTTGGTATTACATTTAAGAAGGCAACTATTCTTTCTTCGGCATTTTCAATGGTTACAATGGTCTGTTGTTTCAGTTCAACGGCATTGAACATCCCCTGCGAGAATACAATTTCTTCACGCTCCGTATCTGCCAACCAATCATCAGACACTGACTTTAGCTTCTGAAGCAAACCATCAGCGATAGGTGCTTCATAAACCTTACTTATAAAACCCTGATCTGATACCTTTTTAAGTGCATTGCGAATAGATTTCCTGCTTCCTCCGTCCAGCGAGAAGGTAGTTAGGTCCACCTTTCCTTCCTGACCAAGAAATAGTCTTTTTTTACCAAGCGCATTAAAGCCCTGTAAGCTTTCTTCTGAAACCCGGTAATAAATACTTTTTACTCCGCTTTCATAGCAATATCTGTCAAACGCCTTTACCAGTTGTACTTTTTGATCTGGCTTTGCTACAGGGCCTTCCAGTGCTACCGCGAAATTACCTGCTATACGGTAGGCAATAAATCCTTCAATCCCATCTGCTTGATAGATCAGTTTATCAGCGTAGGTCTTAAAATAATCTAATGAAGAATCGCCGTGCGTTTCCAGAAGTCTTGCAGCTTCCCTAAATTCATCAGTATCTATTTCCGGTTTGGAAATATATGGCCTAACCAGGGTGTAAACAAGAAAAGCCAGCGATAAGAAACCACTGATATTGATAGAATACAAAAAATCTCTCGCAAATGAATCTGTTGGCCGCAAAGCTGTACTCCCAACCATAAAAAAATTCTGCAAGGTGAACCTAACAGACTGCAACCAATTGAAATCAATATTAAAGTATTTTTTATCAAGAAAATAAAAGCCTATGCATCCGTATATAAATACACCCGCCATCCCTAGTAGTGTAGTTTGGATACCGAGGGTTCTTAATTTTGTATTATGCCTGATATAATATTCCTTTTTAGAGCTGAACAGAATGACCAAAACCAGTACGGAGAACAATGCCTCTTCATAATCTATAGCTTTACCGATGTGACCAACAAGTGAAACAAAGCAAAGTATTACAGCAAAATACCAAGCCATCTTTAACCCTTTAAGCATAAAAGCCGCAGTAACTAGCAGAAATAAGCCTGCCGCCAGTACAAAATAATTCGAGGCAGCTATAGCCTCTATTGGCAAGAAGTCTTCCAAAAATAATAGCCGCTCACGAATGGCAGGTGTAAGAACAGAAATAATATTTATTAATCCCAAAGCTAAAAGCAGTAAAGCGGGTATGAGGCGCATGAGCAACTTATTTAGTTTGATCAGAAAACTCATCCCACCCAATGCCATTGGCACCCAAAACTCCATAAACCGATAAACTAAAGTAATGGAAACTGCCTCAGAACTAGAGTAACCAAGCCTGATAAGGATAAATGTCATAGATGCCTCAACCGCACCCAGCCCTCTCAAAAAAGGAGAAATAATAAGAAATACTACTGCTACGATATAACTAATCACAGCAAATATCCATGACGGCTCTATATTTAAAGCCAGCATAGCTATATAGATGTGAATCACACCTATAACTTCAATCAAGAGGCTGTAATAAAGCGTAATCATAAAATGTTTGCGTTCAATATTGTTGGCTGAAAATTCAGTAGCATAAACTTCAGCTGATGGAATATATTTAATTAAGATTTTGTAAATCTTTCCTTTTTGAAATACCGATCTAAATAGGAAATATAAACCCGTAATCAATATCAGTATCGCCATGAGGCCAAACCACTCACCATAACCTATTGTACCTTCAAGTATGCCGTAAATAAAAACAGGAATTGCAATGATAACTACAGATAGAATTCCAACAAATCCATAAATAGAGGATGCGAAATTAATTTGCGACTTACTTGTTCCTTTTTTCTCAATACCTGCACTAAAAAAAGCAAGTGATGAAACTCCACCGGCTGGAAGGAAAACACTAACGAAGTTTCTTTTGAGATATAATACTGTCCCGTCCCAAACCGAGACCTTTGCAGACACTGCCGCAAAGGCGGCTCTATACATCATGCCGTGTACAAAAACATAAACCACACTGATCACAACACCCAGAATTAGCCATGTCCATTTGGTAGTAAGCAATAACGGCCTAACCTGCTTAAGTTCAGGACCCTCATGTTTAATAAACCAAATAGCTAGGGCTACAAAAAACAAAGTAAAAAGATAACCGGATACTATCTTTGCATTTTCCCTAATAAAGGGAACAATGAACTTCAATTGCTGCATAAGCAAATGTATAGTTTCTGATAATATTATGTGAGATTTTGTAGCATTAACAAGGGAGATCTTACAGAAAATAAGAAGATCAAGGAAAAGCTGAAAAATAATTTTAAAAATAAAAGAGGTAGACTCATCCAAGCTCTACCTCTTTCTAACCAAATATAAACCCTGTATGAACGGGATCTTTGTCTTTAAGGTAAACGCACTTTACCTATTTTTTCTTTCTAAAATCAAAGCATTGCTGTTTGACTCTACAAATGTAAGAATAATATTTATTAGTGTATAAATTACACTAAGTATTTTTTATTCTCTGTCGTATATTACATTTCTATGATAAAAGACTCCAATTACGCAAAGCGCTCAATTGCATACAACTGAAACTATTAATAAGTCTAAAAATTGATAATTAAAGTCAATAAATCGCATTTTAAACCAAAAATTGATAAAAATTCAATAATAAAGACCTTTTTTATCATTGAATTTGATTAATTAAGAATAAAAAATGTTTTTTATTTCTATAATATTATAATTAATGAAGTATAGAATCAGAATTAAGTATAGAATCAACTAATTAAATCGTATTTCAAGGATTATATTTTCCAACAATACAAAAACCTCTTTTAAAATGCTATTCCAAAATAAAACAAACAACCATCCAATTTAATATTTAAGACCAATTAAAATTTAAGAACGTGGACTTCATTTGTACGGATATTATTTTTAAATTGGGTTGCAGAAACTATTTGAAAAATAACCAAATAAATAATAGCCGCCGGTATGAGAAAATCTTTGCTACTAATTCTATTTTGCTTTACCATTTTCATTTCCAACGCCCAAAAGTATGACGCCAACTGGACGTCCTTAAATCAAAGAAAAATACCTTCTTGGTTCCATCAGGATAAGTTTGGTATTTTTATCCATTGGGGGGTATATGCGGTTCCTTCCTATGCACCTGTTATTGAAAATAGCGGCGATAGTTATTCTGAATGGTATTGGTGGCGCATCAAAACTGGACAAAAGAACTTTACGGATTTTCATGTTAAAAATTATGGAGCAGATTTTCTGTACCCTCAATTTGAAAAGAGTTTTAAAGCAGAGCTTTATGACCCGAAAGCATGGGCTGCTGTATTTAAAAAATCGGGAGCCAAATATATAGTATTAACTTCCAAACACCATGAAGGCTATGCCATGTGGGACAGCAAAGAGGCCGATAAAAGCTGGGGTCGCCCATGGAATGCGGTAACAGGAACCCCTAAAAGAGACCTGCTCGGAGATCTCACCAACGCTGTTAATGATGCCGGGTTAAAAATGGGCTTCTACTATTCTTTATACGAATGGTTTAACCCGCTTTACTTGAAAGACAAAAAACGATATGTGAACGAACACCTGTTTCCTCAGTTTAAAGACCTGGTTACTAAATACAAGCCGCAGGTCATTTTTTCAGATGGAGAATGGGACATGACAGATGATGAATGGCGCAGTCCAGAGCTACTGTCTTGGTTATACAATGAATCTCCAGTGGGTAAAACTGTAGTAGTTAACGATCGTTGGGGTAAAAATACCAGGGGAAAGAATACGGAATCTACCTATACTACTTCAGAATACGGTAGTGGAATGAACCCGAATGTTACCTGGGAGGAAAGTCGTGGTATTGGACATTCTTATGGCTACAATCGAAACGAAAAACTCGAAGATTACAAGACAGGCCATGATTTAACCCTGATGCTAATCGATATTGTATCCCGAGGTGGTAATTTGCTACTTGATATCGGGCCTACCGCCGATGGTCGCATCCCGGTAATCATGCAACAACGATTAACGGATATAGGCTCATGGCTTAAGGTAAATGGAGAAGCCATTTATGGAACAGAAGCCTACAAAACATCCTATCAGTGGAGCGAGGGTAAAATGCCTGAGAAAAAAAGTCAAGCATTTATGGCAGGATATGACATTGCTGAAATGATTAAGCCTGCTGGCGAGAACGCTCATGTAGAAACTTTTTTTACAGTGAAAGGAAAAGATCTATACTGTATTTACCCTGTTTACAGTCCTAAGTTTAAAGTGAAGAATTTGAATTTTAAACCTCAAATGTTAGCAACAATATTAGGTAGCAATAAAGCCTTTAAAATTAAGAAATCTGGCACAGACTGCATTATAGATGTATCCGGCCTTAAACCTGGAGAGGTCAATGGTGAATTAATCGTCCTTAAACTGGCAAATGCATTATAAATTCAGTTCCTTTATTAACTTCACTTTTAATAGCAATTTTTCCGCCTAGGGTTTCAATTTGAGTCTTCACCATAAAAAGACCCATGCCCTTTCCCTTTATATTTTCATGGAACCGCTTATATAGACCAAATACCTGATCTCCCTTTTTATCCAGATCGATCCCCATTCCATTGTCTTTGAAGCTGATAATCATATTTGAACCAGACAATTCAGACTTAATTTCGATAATCGGTGCAATACCCGGTTGTCTATATTTTATACTGTTAGAGATTAAATTTATAAATATACTGTGCAGGTAGGTTTTCAATGAATTAAGGTTATCTGCATTTTTAAAGTCGGTAAAAATCTCGGTTTGTGACTGTAATATCATAGTTTGAATACTCACCTGAATATCCCTGAGTAATGTAGTGAGGTTAATCTGCTCTTGGTTTTCGGGTGTTTCATTCTTTAAAGCAAGAATGGCGTTCAGATCAACTATCACATCGTTCAGTAGTTTCACAGAGGTATCCAATGCATCGTGCAATTCCAAATTTGTCTCTGGTGTATTTGTTTCATCCCTCATGCAGCCTGCAAGTGCCATAATGTTTGCTACCGGCGATCGAAGGTTATGAGAAATGATGTAAGAAAATTGCTGTAATCCAGTATTTGTACTCACCAGTTCGTTAGTATATTCCCTAAGACTTTTATTAAGTTCTTCTAAGCGTAGCTCTGCCTTTTCACTATGATCTTCGGCAAGGGTTCGTAATCGTTCTTTTTCAAAAACTTCAAGTGCAAAACAGAGGTCATTATTTGCCTCAACCAGTAGCCTAACCTCATGCTTATTAAAAAAGCCAGTTTCTGTAGAATAAATGTTAAATGTGGCAATAAGCACGCCTGACTTTCTCAATCCCAGAACCATGGCAGAGTTGTATCGTCTTATGGAAGCTATCCTATTCCAGGCCGCTTTATTTTCTTTTTCAACTTTGTCTACAATACAATAATCAAGCCCTCTCACTACCTTATCAATAGGCCCACCCCCATCATATTTATAACACTTGAACAGATTAAGTTCCTCAGCAGAAGTTCCACTACTGGAAATCAATTTTATCATACCTGTATTGCCGTCAGGAACACCAATCCAGGCCATCTGAAATTTTCCATATTCAATCGCTATCTTACAGGCTTCATCAAAAAGAGCCCGTTCAGTTTTAACGCGAACTATGATTTGGTTTATTTGACTAATAAATGCATAGAGACGATTGCCATGCACCAGTTTTCGTTCCGTTTTTTTTGCTTGAGAAACGTTCCTTACGGCTACAACTATTTTGCCAATTTGTGGCTCGCTAATCATGCTACTGATAAATAGATCTACCCACACTATTTCGGCAGCTGAATTCACAAACCTTAATTCCACACCTTTAAGTGGTTTATCAGGTAACTCTATACAGGCTTCTAGCTGCCTGGTAAAAACCGAAACATCATCTGGAAATACAAACTGGTTGAGGTTTGAAATTTTAGTCTGAGGATCATATCCAAGAATTGAATTTAAGGTCGGACTTAAAAAACCAATTTTCAGATTTTTATCGAACAGTATTATTCCATCCGTGCTGTTTTCTAAGAGAGATAATTGAGGATTCATTTTTGGTTAAACGGTAATTATTGCACATTATTATTCAGATATTCCCTATAATTACCTGAATAAAAGTGTAATATAGTAATATATTAATATACTCCCTGACTAATATTAGCTAAAACCTCTAGTAAACGTATAGAAAATCGATTTACAGATTGGAGATAACCGGAAGTGCGAAAGCAAATGTACTTCCCTCTCCTAGGGCGCTCTGAACCCAAATACTACCCCCTTCTGCTTCTATAAAATCTTTTGAAATAGCAAGCCCCAGTCCGGATCCTGATTTGTTGTTACCATCG
Organism: Pedobacter sp.; assembly: GCA_025351765.1. Classification (GTDB taxonomy): domain Bacteria; phylum Bacteroidota; class Bacteroidia; order Sphingobacteriales; family Sphingobacteriaceae; genus Pedobacter. The sequence continues at coordinate 10,804 of JANXVH010000092.1, read as the reverse complement.
GTGGGTACTTGAAAATAACGATCAAATAATTTTTTTTGATACTGCTCTTCTATTCCCCTACCAAAATCGCGCACAGAAAATTCAACTTGATCTCCGTTTACAAGAATCTGCACAACCACCTTGGATTTTTCAGCGCTATATCGCAGTGCATTGGAAAGAAAATTTATCAATACCCATGCAGTCTTCTCCATATCCACATTAACCATAGGAAGGGTATTTTGACTGATTAGCTCCAGTTCAATAGTGCGCTGTTCGGCTTGGAAGCGCACGGCATCCATTGCATAAACAGCAATTTTCACTGGATCTGTTTTCATAAATTTAAGCTGCAAATTTCCAGTTTCCACTTGTGCGAGGTTAAGGAGTTCGCTAGTGATCTTTAATAACCTATCGCAATCTTCTTTGATATGGTGCACTAGCTCTGTTTGTTCAGCATTCATCACCCCCACACGCTCATCGTTCATCAGTTTGATGCTCATTTTTATGGAAGCGATGGGGGTTTTAAGCTCATGCGATACTGTAGCAATGAAATTGGTCTTTGCTTCATCAAGCTCTTTATATTGAGTTACATTCTTCAAAATATAAACTTCTCCCGCTGTTTTGCTTATTGGAATTAAATTTTGAGCTGATGGATTGTCGAAGTTATTCACAGTGATTTGCCTTCGTTCCAACTGAAAGTAGGATTCTTTTTCATCAGCATAAATCTTCATCAGTTTATCGCTACTATTTACCTCCAATATCTTGCTTAGCAGATCATTTTTTCTTGTAAGCTCTGAAACGTTAGCGCCAATCACATCCTTTTCATTCAAATTTATCAGATCGGCAGCTACTTTATTCAAAAACAATATCTCATTTTTCTCATTCAATCCAATAATAGCATCCTGCATCTGCGCTATGATAGCTTCAATACGCAGCTTTTCTGACTGAAGTTTAGCTAGGTTGCTGCTTTCCCATTTATTTAACTGGAACGCCATTGCATTAAATTCCTCGGCCAGTTCAGAGAACTCATCATTGCCGTGAAACTCTAGTCGTTGTTTATAATTTTTTCTTCCTATCGCTTTTATTGCTTCAGAAAACTCCTTTAAAGGGTTTGCTACAAAGCCCGGAAAGTTCACACTAAATGTAAATAGGATAAGGAAGCAAAACGATGCCGCAAAAACAAGGTAAGTGGCCGCCTTTTCTACGTTATATTCGGCAAGACTATTTTTTCTTACAATAGCCTGCATATTAATTTCATCAATTGCGCGTAAGGACTGGCGTGTTGCTTGTGATGCACGCTGTTTGTCATTCAAGCTAACAGCAGGATCTGACAGCTGGTTAAACGCACTTTTAAGCATGTTTGTGGCGTGTTGCTCACCAGCTTCTGTTATGTTTCTTTCCTCCAGCAGCAGCTGAGTATTGAAAATTTTCGAGGCTTTGGCCGACAATGGAAGTGAGTTCTCTTCCAGAATTTCACGCATTTTTGCTACAAACTTTATGCTTTTATAGTTGTCTTTCAGTATTACCTTACTGCTAATGGAAATTGCATTCATAGCGTAAAGCGAAATCGCTCCGAAGAAAATGACCACCCCGAATAAAAATCCGAACCCAAGGCGTAATTTTGTTTTTATCTTCATAATTCAATAGTCAAATATACTTAGGATAATATAACAAGATCGGTATCTGTTGCCGAGATATTTCGCAACAGCTCATTAAATATTGCTGTTTGCATAATGATTTGAAAAAGTGTAAGGTGTGGCTTTCCAATGCAGATGGTCGTAATATCTTTTTCTGTAGCAATTTTCATAATAGTTTTTGTAACCTCATCGCTTTTAATCTTAATCACTTCTGCACCAAGCTCCGTCGCTAATTTCAAATTGTTTATTAAATGACGTTGGGTATCCAGTCTTATCCGGTCTCCGCTCTCTTTACTTCGCTGAACGTATAGCACAATCCAGGTTGATCGATAATAAGATGCCAACCTTGCTGTTTTACGGATAATAATCTTTGCAGTTGCATGATTGCTGGAAATACAAGCCATAAATTTCTCCGGACGAAGCTTAATCTGTTTCGGTATTTCAATATTGATCTTCCTTTCCAGATGGTGTGCAACTTCTTTAAGAGCCAGCTCACGCAACTGCAAAATGCGCTCAGGTTGGAAAAAATTATTGAGAGCAACTTTAATTTTAGACTGATCATATATTTTTCCAGCCTTTAACCTGTCTATCAGTTCATCTGCCGTTAAGTCTATATTTACAATCTCATCTGCAGTTTCCAGTATCTTATCAGGTATCCGCTCAGTAATCGGTATACCAGTTATGGTCTCAATCTCCTGGTTCATACTCTCCAGATGTTGTATATTAACAGCAGAAATAACACTAATACCCGCATCTAAGATATCGGCTACATCTTGCCAGCGCTTGTTATTTTTACTGCCGTCAATATTACTGTGTGCCAGCTCATCTACAATAACTACTTCAGGATGCAAATTGATAATACCTTGAACATCCATCTCTTCCAACTCCTTGCCTTTGTAAAAGATCCTCCTCCTGGCAATAATTGGAACGCCAGGAAGGAGGGCATGAGTTTCCGCACGATTATGAGTTTCAATATAGCCAATCTGAACATCTATGCCGTTCTTTATAAGCGCATGAGCTTCTTGCAACATCCGGTATGTTTTACCAACGCCTGCACTCATACCAATATAGACCTTGAATTTTCCCCTTCTGGATTTCTTCACTAAGTCTAAAAACCTCCTAACTGACCCAGATTTGCTTTCTTCTTCCATCAACTTTTATTTATTCTTTAACTCATCAAGCGCAAGGTTTAGCCTTAATACATTAACGGTTGTTGGTCCGAACATACCAAACAACGGGCCTTTTGTATTACTTACCACCAATTCAGCAACTTTTCTTTCATTAAGCTTCCTGTAGGCAGCTATTCTTTTAATCTGAATAATGGCACCCTGCTCAGAAATATTTGGATCCAATCCACTTCCTGATGCCGTTACCATATCTGCAGGTATGGCAGATCTGACCAAGCCTGGGTTATATTTCAACAACGTGTCAATTCTATCCGAGATCTGTTTAAGATAGTCAGGATTGGAAGGCCCTTTATTTGAACCTGCAGAGCCCGCAGCGTTATAACCTACCGCCGATGGTCTGCCCCAGAAATATTCTGGCTTGGTAAAGGATTGCCCCAACAAAACATAGCCAACTACTTTGCCATTCCTGCTAATTTTTTCGCCCCCTCCATTACCTTTAGAAAAACGGCCCGCAAAGGCTACAATTAATGGATAAATTACGCAAAGTAATACCAATAGTACTCCTGTTAAACGTAATGATTGTATGATGTACTTTTTCATGATTTGATATTTAAAGCTTATACAAATAAGCCAACTAATAAATCTATTATTTTGATACCTATAAATGGCGCTATAACTCCCCCTAGTCCATAAATCAGTAAATTTCTGCGCAATAATGCGCTTGCTCCGATCGGTTTATATTCTACTCCCTTAAGTGCTAAGGGAATCAGAATGGGTATGATGACCGCGTTAAAGATTACTGCAGATAGTATCGCACTTTCCGGACTGTGCAAGCCCATAACATTTAAGCGCTCTAATGCAGGAATTGAAGCAATAAACAATGCAGGTACTATGGCGAAGTATTTGGCCACATCATTGGCGATAGAGAACGTAGTTAACGTACCGCGGGTAATCAACAATTGCTTTCCTATTTCAACGATCTCAATCAATTTTGTAGGGTCGTTATCAAGATCAACCATATTGCCAGCTTCTTTTGCTGCCTGCGTACCGCTATTCATGGCCACACCAACATCTGCCTGGGCAAGTGCCGGGGCATCATTGGTACCATCGACCATCATGGCAACCAATTTACCTAGGGCTTGTACATCTTTTATATAGTTCATTTTATCTTCAGGCTTTGCCTCTGCAATAAAATCATCTACACCAGCTTTTTCTGCAATAAATTTAGCAGTTAAAGGGTTATCCCCAGTTACCATTACCGTCTTTACACCCATCTTTCGCAGTCGCTCAAAACGTTCGCTAATACCTGGTTTAATGATATCCTGAAGTTCAATTACCCCCATCGTTTTCTCATTAACTGAAACTACCAATGGTGTACCTCCATTATTAGAGATTGCTTTTACCTGATCTTCTGTTTCCGCAGGAAAAGGATTTCCGGCTTTTAAAACAATATTGCGGATGGAATCAAAAGCACCTTTACGGGTTCTTTTACCATCTTTCGTATCCAGTCCGCTCGACCTGGTTTCTGCAGTAAACTTAATGAATATCGATCCTGCGGGGGCAGGCATAACTTTAAAATTTTGGATTGTTGCCAGTTCAATAATCGACTTACCCTCAGGGGTTTCATCTGCAAGAGAACTCATTACACAAGCTTCTATAAACGCCTTGTTATCTACTCCGGGAGCCGGATAAAAATTGGTAGCCTTACGGTTGCCGATAGTTATGGTTCCGGTTTTATCGAGCAATAATACATCGATATCACCAGCGGTTTCTACCGCCTTGCCCGATTTTGTAATCACGTTGGCCCTCAATGCTCTGTCCATTCCCGCAATCCCGATCGCTGATAATAGTCCGCCTATCGTTGTAGGAATGAGGCAGACGAACAATGAAATAAGTGACGCGATTGTGATTGGCGTATTTGCATAGTCTGCAAAAGGTTTTAAGGTGACACAGACAATAATAAATACGAGTGTAAAACTGGCCAATAAGATGGTTAAGGCAATCTCATTTGGAGTTTTTTGACGTGATGCACCCTCTACTAAAGCAATCATCTTATCTAGAAAGCTTTCACCGGGCTGGGTATTTACTTGTATTTTAATTTGATCTGACAGCACCTTTGTACCACCGGTTACGGATGATTTATCGCCGCCAGACTCACGGATTACGGGTGCAGATTCTCCAGTAATTGCCGATTCATCAATTGTTGCAATACCTTCAATAATTTCACCATCGGTTGGAATTGTATCGCCTGTTTCGCAGAGAAAGACATCTCCTTTTTTTAATAAACTGGAAGAGCGGATCTCAATACTGCCGTTGCTTAAAATTACTTTGGCGGGGGTTTCCTCCCTGGTCTTTCTTAGCGAATCAGCCTGTGCCTTACCTCTCGCTTCGGCAATTGCTTCAGCAAAATTGGCAAATAATACGGTAAGCAGGAGTATTAAAAATATAAAGAAATTATATATCGGCGAACCCTGGCCATTGTTTTTTAGGGAGTATATGGTAACGTAAGCCATAATAAGCGTACCAACCTCAACGGTAAACATAACCGGGTTTTTAATCATCACCCTTGGGTCAAGCTTGATAAATGACTGTTTTAACGCAGTTTGCACTAAAGCAGGTTCAAATAATTTATTAGATGATTTCATTTTGATCTATTTAAGCATAGTAAAGTATTCTGCTAGTGGACCTAAGGCCAAAGCAGGGAAATAAGACAGGGCGTTTAACACAACAATCACGGCAAAAGTCATCAGTCCGAATGTCAATGTATCGGTTTTAAGTGTTCCGGCAGATTCAGGCACATGCTTCTTTGCGCCTAAAAGACCTGCAATGGCCACCGGCCCAATGATAGGAAGGAAACGTCCAAGAAATAGAACAAATCCTGTCGTTACATTCCAAAATATATTGTTATCGCCCAGCCCCTCAAATCCAGACCCGTTATTGGCATTAGATGAAGTCATTTCATATAACATTTCTGAGAAGCCATGAAAACCTTGATTACTAAGCCAGTTTTTAGGCTGCACTACCCATGCCGCATCACCATGATTGGTAAATACAAAACTTGCCAATGCCGTGCCGGCGAGTATTAGAAATGGACTGAGTAAGGTAATTAGCGCAGCTATCTTCACTTCTCTGGCTTCCACTTTATGACCCAGAAATTCAGGAGTGCGACCAACCATAAGTCCTGAGATAAATACGGCAATAATAAGGTAAATAAAATAGTTCAATATCCCGACACCACAGCCACCAAAGAATGCGTTGATCATCATCCCTAAAAGCTGCCACATACCAGTTAAAGGCATCGTACTGTCATGCATACTGTTTACTGAACCTGTAGAAATAATGGTGGTAACCGTGCTCCAATAGCCCGAGATAGCTGGGCCAAACCTAACTTCCTTACCTTCCATGGCGCCTGTAGCTTGTGATACGCCCATTTTCGCAATAAGAGGATTACCTCCAAGTTCAGAACTTACCGTTGGGATAAGCAATAAAAACATGCCGATGGTCATCACACCAAAAATGATCCAGCTCAGTTTTCTGCGTCTGATAAAAATACCAAAAGCAATTACCATAGCAATGGGCAGGATTACCTGAGCAATCAACTCAACGCTATCTGTTAAATAATTTGGATTCTCTAGTGGGTGTGCAGAGTTAACGCCAAACCACCCGCCGCCATTTGTTCCGATATGTTTAATAGCGATCATACCTGCAGCCGGACCTCTTGAAACATTTACAGTATCTCCCTGCATTGATATAAACTGGTCTTTACCCTCATAGCTTGTTGGCGTACCATTAAGCGCTAGGATTAAAGCCACAACCAAGGATAGCGGCAATAATAAACGTGTAATAGATTTTACAAAAAATTCCCAGAAGTTACCCAGTTTAACAGTAGTCTTTTCTCTGAATGCTTTGAAAAATACTACCGCAGCGGCAATGCCGGTGGCTGCACTAACAAAGTGAAGAAACATGATCACAAAATGTTGAGTAAGGTAAGTCAGTCCACTTTCTCCTGAATAATGCTGCAGGTTACAATTAACAACAAAACTAATGATCGTGTTGAAAGCAAGATCAGGAGTCATACCCGGGTTGCCATCAGGATTAAGCGGCAATTTATCCTGATAAATGAGCACAAAAAAGCCGTAAACCAACCAGACCAAATTAATGGTTAGTAAGGCTTTCATGTGCTGCTTCCAGTCCATCTCTTCTTTAATGTTAATGCCTGAAAGCTTATATATCCCGGTTTCAAGAGGTTTAAGAAAATCTGTCCAGACCTTCTCACCAGCGAATACCTTTGCCAGATATTTTCCAAGGGGAATAGCTATAACCAGCGTGAGCAGGTAGGTAGCAACGATTCCAAATAATTCAGTGTTCATAATTTGATGTTAAAATTTTTCAGGTTTAATCAGCACGTAAATCATATAGATAAATACTGCGATTGCGATAATGAATAATGCGATCATAAATGTTAGATTTTTTCGAACCAGTCGATTGATTTGTAGACTACCCAGCAGAGTATGAGCAAGGCAAGAAATAGTAAGATAGTAAGCATGGTATTTTATTTATTTACCGCTAACCAATTGGCATACCATTTAGGTCAAAAAATAATCAAGTACCTGAAAATCAGGTATTAACTATTTACATTTTACTTAAGGAGAAAAATGTAAATAAAAAACCCTTCCATAATGGAAGGGTTTTTATCAATATGAATAAGCAAACAACTATTATCCTATGTTATATTCTTCTATTTTACGATAGAGGGTTGTTAACCCAATGCCCAGAAGGCGTGCAGTCTCCGTTTTATTTTCGCCGGTATAATGGAGCACCTTAATAATATGCTGCTTTTCTATGGCCTGCAGGTTCATGGTACTGTCCTGCCCTTCGGCATGGTGAAACTCGTATGGAAGGAGATTTGCTGTAAGCAAATTACTATCTGCAAGTATGACAACACGTTCCATCATATTCTTTAGCTCACGGATGTTGCCTTTCCAGCTATGTTTTATTAGCAAATTAGCAAAGCTTTCCTCCATGATGAAAGTCGGCTTGTTCACTTTGAAAGCAAATTCTTTAAGATAGTGGTGTGCAATTGGTATAATATCCCCCCTTCGTTGAGAAAGACTTGGAAGCTCTATAGAGAATACAGAAAGCCTATAATATAAATCCAGCCTGAATTTACCTGCATCTGCCTGTTCTTTTAAATTTCTGTTCGTGGCAGCAATAATCCTTACATTGACCTTACTGGTTTGGGTATCACCAACTTTTATAAAGGTTTGGTTTTCAAGAACCCTTAATAACTTTGCCTGCAGATCCAGGTTCATTTCTCCAATTTCATCAAGAAACAATGTACCCTCATTTGCCTCCTCTAATAATCCTTTTTTATCCTTTATAGCTCCTGTAAAAGCCCCAATTTTGTATCCAAACAATTCGCTTTCCAGCAATTCTGGATTAAAGCCGCTACAGTTTAAAGCTACAAATGGCTTCATTTTTCGAGGACCTTCGTAATGGATGGATTGCGCAAAAACTTCTTTTCCAGTTCCCGTTTCGCCCAACAACAGGACGGTGGTATCCGTTGCAGCTACTCTTGCAGCAAGGTCTAGTGCTTCTTTTAGTTGACGGGACTGTCCTAGTATTGCATTAAAATTGAAACGCTTAACAATTTTATTCTCCAAGTCATACACACGTTGCTGTAATTTGACTTTTTCCATTGCTTTGTACACCAGCGGAATGATCTTATCGTTATCATCACCCTTGGTAATGTAATCAAATGCACCATTACGCATGGCCATAACGCCATCCTGTATGGTTCCAAAAGCTGTAAGGTTGATAACTTCTACGTATGGTTTAATTTTTTTGATCTCTTTTACCAGTTCAACCCCATTAACGTCAGGTAACTTTACATCGCTGATCACTACTTTAACATCATGGATAGCCAAGGCTTTTAAACCTTCCTTCCCTGTGTTTGCTTGAAAAACTGTAAAGCCTTCCAGTTCTATAATCCGCGCCAGCAGGCTGCAAATCTTCTTTTCATCATCTATAATGAGGACTGTGTCTTCCATTTCTAATGAGCCGTCTTGATTGACATGACGCAATATACCATTTACAATGATATTGGTGATATATACTATTTACCATTTGTTGATAGGGATTTCGATCAGGATTTTATATGTTTGAAGCTATGAGCCAGCAACCTGTTTCCGGAAATCCGGTACGCCGTATACTAATGGCAAGCCTAATTGGTACAACCATAGAGTTTTTCGACTTTTACATTTTTGCCACTGCTGCGGTGTTGGTATTTCCGAAGTTATTTTTCTCGGCTTCCGATCCCAATTCCGCTATGCTGGAATCACTGGCGACTTTTGCACTCGCATTTTTTGCTAGACCTTTAGGCGCGGCGTTATTTGGACACTTCGGCGACCGTAAAGGACGTAAAGCGACTTTAGTTGCAGCGCTGATGACAATGGGTCCATCTACAGTGGCAATTGGGCTGTTGCCTGGTTATGCTTCAATTGGCATTGCCGCTCCTATTTTGTTGGCTGTATTTCGTTTTGGACAAGGTTTGGGCCTTGGTGGCGAATGGGGAGGCGCCGTATTGCTTGCTACCGAAAACGCCCCTGCCCACAAAAAAGCCTGGTATGGAATGTTCCCGCAGCTAGGTGCACCTATTGGTTTTCTGCTTTCCAGCAGTGCTTTTTTTATATTGAGCAAAACAATGAATGAAAACGATTTTATTAACTATGGATGGCGTATACCTTTTATTGCCAGCGCCTTATTGGTTTGGCTGGGATTATATGTGCGATTGAAAATATCGGAAACACCAGACTTTATAAAGATTATAGAAAATAAACAGCAATCAGCTATGCCAGTAGCTGATGTTTTTATTAAGCATACCAAAGCCATAACCCTGGGTACACTAATTACCATTACTACATTTCTGCTGTTCTATTTGATGACGGTATTTACGCTAAGCTGGGGTACTACGGTGCTACATTATCCTAAAAGTCAGTTTTTGATTATACAAATGATATCCATGCTTTTCTTTGGCATAGGCATTCCGCTCTCTGCAATGCTTGCTGATAAGTATGGCCGCAATAAAATGCTTATTGCAGCAACAATTTGCATCCTGGTTTTCGGCCTTATTTTCGCTCCTTTGTTTGCTACAGGTAGCTTGGTTATTACCGCATTATTTTTATCGCTAGGTATGTTTTTGATGGGGCTTACCTATGGACCCATAGGAACCGCACTGGCCGGAATTTTCCCTGCTTCAGTACGCTACACTGGCGCATCTCTGGCCTTTACGCTTGCCGGTATATTGGGCGCTTCGCTAACACCTTATTTGGCAACTACGCTAGCACATAATTATGGACTTGCTTATGTGGGTTACTATTTAACCATAGCTGCAGCAGTAACACTCCTTGCTTTATTGGGCGCCAGGAAACTGATGAAGCAACAAGCAGAGTAGTCTGGCTTCGGTCTGGGTAGTACCTGCCTTCGGTCTGGGTAGTACCGTCGGTTATCCGTTCGGTATCCGTCGGCTATCGGTTCGGTATCCTTGGTATATCTAAAAGATGAATATATAACCTTCGGTGGCACTTTAACGGATATAAAATATACGAATCCCAGTACCATGTATACCCAATTCAGGAATGAATAGCATTAGCTTTGTTCGATATGGCTTAAGGAAAAATCGGTGTTTGATGGCTGTGTTCTGGGTGTCTGATGGGTGTTGGCTCGGTGTATTCACCCAGAACACACCCCTAGAAGGCCGATTTGACCCAGAAACTAGGCTTTTTTATGTGCAAGCCATATAAACCAACTGTCAATTTTCTCAATCAGCTTCATTTTCAATGATTAAAACTTGTAGCCATCTTGATTGCCTAACGACTAAAAGCATACCCATATTTGTACCACGAAAAATAAAATCGCCTGCAAGTTTTTCTTTTACAGGCGATTAAACAAATGAGTAGTACCCGAGAGCAGATTCGAACTGCCACGCCGTTGCCAGCACCAGCCCCTCAAGCTGGCGCGTCTACCAATTTCGCCACCCGGGTATTTTAATTTGTGCAAATATAT
>JANXVH010000068.1 GCA_025351765.1 Pedobacter sp. | reverse complement strand
ATCCAATTGAAGGGGTACACCGGCAAATCCGCAAGATCACAAAGACTAAGGGTGCTTTTCCTTCTGAACAGGCCTTGATGAAACTCATGTACCTGGTCATTAAAAATATCAGCAAAAAATGGACGATGCCAATCCATAATTGGGGACTGGCATTTTCACAATTATATATTAAATTTGGGGACAGAATCCTAAAGGAAAACAATAGCTTCTGAGAACGTTAATTTTAAATGACACAGTTCAAATTACACTCCCGACAATGGAGAAAAGTAGTTCCAATAAAATCATGCCCAAATATATTATATTACCTGTTTTTTAACAAAAAAAAACTGCAAACAATTGCTTGTCTGCAGTTTAGTTTTCATAGGTAGCTGAAAATTATTTTGGCATTAATACTGTATCCACAACATGGATAACCCCATTTTTCTGCATAACATTTGCAATGGTTACTGTGCTCATTCCGCCTTTTTCGTCTTTAAGGACAAGTTTTTTCCCTTTCATCCAAGCCCAAAGCTTTCCACCTTCTACAGTGGTTAATTCGGCTTTGCCACCGCCAGCTTTAATTGCTTTTGCAATAGATTTAGCATCCATTTTCCCAGCAACCACATGATAGGTTAAGATTTTAGTTAACATGGCTTTGTTTTCTGGTTTAACCAAAGTTGCAACCGTTCCTGCAGGAAGCTTGTCAAATGCCGCGTTAGTAGGAGCGAATACTGTAAACGGACCAGCACCCTTTAATGTTTGCACTAAACCAGCTGCTTTTACTGCAGCAACAAGCGTTGTGTGATCTTTAGAATTAACCGCATTATCTACGATATCCTTTGTCGAATACATGGCAGCGCCACCAACCATTGGGTTTTTTTGAGCCTGAACTTGAGTTGATAATGCCATAGTTACTACAGCAACAACAGATAGAATAATTTTTTTCATTTTAGTTTTTCTTAGGTATGTCAGCATTTACGCAGCGCCCCCTTGCTTTGGTTTTCCAGAACTGATAATAATTGTTAAATACCTGATATAAAGGTGTATTTAATTTTTTTACTTAAAATTAGCACTCAGTTATATCAATATTCCTTAGCAGATTTTATGGATTGCTGGAAACATTTTTATAACACCAACAAAGCGCTTAAAATAATATTTTGATGTTAAGTGGTTGCAGTTAACCGTTCTTCCAGTGGGATGGTAAACCAAAAAGTACTACCGACACCAATTTCACTATCGACACCTATATGACCATTATGTCTTTTAATAATTTCTGAACTGATGTATAAACCTAAGCCCAGCCCGTTATAACTAGTGTCGCTATTGTCTACTCTATAATATCGATCAAACAAACTCGATAACTTTTTCTTATCGATACCAGGACCTTTATCCGTTACTGAGATTTTCAGGTCTTGGCCTATAATAGCTATGTTGATTAGTATTTCTGTGGATAGTGGTGCGTATTTAATGGCATTGTTCACAAAATTTACTATAATTTGTTCAATCCTCACTGCGTCTGCAAATACGTCAAAGTTTCCATCACCTTCAGTAACAATTTTATAAATCCCCTCCACGCGTACTTGTTCACAACATTGAGCGATCAGATCACCAATATTAATTGGTTTTTGATGAATTTGTAATTGTCCTTTATTTGCCAAACTCGCATTTAGCAGGTCTTCAATCAATGTGTTTACCTTATTCAGGTTCCTGTTTGCCTGGCCAATTAACACAGACAACATTTCTGATGCCGGTTTGTGTTTTATCTTATCGAGCAGTTGTAGCGATGCCTTTAAGCTAGTTATGGGTGTTTTTAATTCGTGACTGGCGATACTTATAAAGTCGTCCTTATGCTGTTGCAATTGTTTAAGCTCGTCAATATCAGTTGCCGTTCCAACCCAAAGTTGTACTTCTTTGTTTTCATTAAAAATGGGCATAATACGGATCAGGTGCCATCTAAATGCTCCGTCAGCACGTTTAGCGCGGACTTGGAATTCGCCACCATTCTTTGTATTTAAAATGCTCCTGAAATGAGTAGCGTAAGTTCTGCGGTCTTCCATATGTATCACTGCGTTGTAATTACGCAATCCATATGCATTTTGAACCAAACCTGTATAATCATACCATCGCTGGTTGTAAAACATAACTTTTCCATTTACGGTATTGGTCCAAGCTATTTGAGGAATGGTTTCCATCATGGTTCTGAAGGTGTTTTCACTTTCAGAAAGCGCCTTTGTCCTTCTTTCTACACGTTGTTCCAGTTCTTTGTTAAATAAAGAAAGTTCCAGATTGGCAATTCTAACCTTTTCTTTTTCAGCAATAAGTTTTTTGTTGGCTTTTTGTAGTTGTTCTTGCCTTATTCTTAGTTTATCTGCAATAAGAGCCCTTTCTTTAGAAAGCTCAACGTCATTTAGCGCCCTGTTTATTTTTGTAGAAAGAGTAAATAGCTTTTGTTTCGAGATATAATCAGTAACACCTTGTTTTATCAGTTCTACCGCATTTTCTTCTCCAATAGTGCCTGATACAATAATAAAAGGGATGTATGGATAATGTTGTTGTTTAATTTTAAAGGCTGTAGCGGCATCAAATGATGGCATTGAATAATCTGACAATATTAGGTTAGGCTTAAAATCTTCAAGGAGCGTTTCAAATCCTACACGACTATGTACAATCTTTGAAGTAAACTGCAATCCAGACTTTTGCAGTTCGCGATTAATCAAGTCTGCATCAGTTTCATTGTCTTCCAGAATTAAAATCCTTAGAATTGTTTTCATGATTAAATTTTAGGTCAGTTAATTGCTATTCCGACTTAAAACCATCCAATACAAACCAATTGCTTTAATGGCCTGGAAAAAATTATCACTATCTACCGGTTTAACAATATAGCTATTTGCTCCAAGAGCATAACATTGTTCAATATCAGGCCCCTCATTAGATGAAGTTAACATTACTATAGGAATAGAACTCATTTCTGGATTTGATTTAATTTTCTCTAGCACCTGTATCCCTGAAACCTTTGGCATTTTAAGATCAAGTAAAATTAGCTTTGGATGTTCATTTATATTTCTTTCACTATAAATGCCTCTGCAGTACATAAAATCGAGGGCATCTGCACCATCCGTTGCATGATGCAGTTTGTTATTATAGCCACTTTTTTTTAATGCACGCATCGTTAACATGGCGTCGTCCATGCTGTCTTCAACGAATAAAATTTCAATGTTGTCGTAGTTCATTTTAAAATTTACTTATACTAGGCAAGCTGAAATAAAAACAGGTGCCCTGAGTTAATATTGATTCTGCCCACACACTACCGTTGTGTCGGCTTACTATTTTTTGAACAATTGCCAAACCTATTCCGGTACCTTCAAACTCCGCCTGAGAATGTAAACGCTGGAAAACTCCAAAAAGTTTATCATAGTAAGCCATATCGAAACCTGCACCTTCATCTTTTACAAAATAGACAATTTGATTTTCTTTGGTATAAGAATCTATTTGAATTGTAGTGTTCTCTTTATATTTTGAGTACTTGATTGCATTAGATATCAAATTGATCCAGACTTGTTTAATTAACGCCTGATCGCCGCTTGCGGAAGGCAGGGCGCCGATTTTAAATTCTGGTACATTTTCTTCCGCTCCAAACAACAGCTCTTCTCTTACTGAAGATACCAGTTTTATCATGTCTATTTCCGAAAAAGCCACCTGTTTTCGGCCAAGCTTAGAAAAGGCGAGGAGATCGTCTATTAACTGACCCATTTTCTTAGAATTGTTGATGATAGATTTCAGGATCTTTAATCCATCTTCATCAAATTTATCGCTATAGTCTTCCACAATTATTTTTGTATAACCGTCAATAGCACGTATAGGGGCTCGTAAGTCGTGCGACACGGAGTAGGAGAAAGACTCTAATTCTTTATTTACAGATTCTAGTTGGGCAGTTCGTTCTATAACTTTCTGCTCCAGTTCATCATTAAGCTTACGCACATTATCTTCAGCTTTCTGTAATTCCTCATTTGCAACTATCAATTCAGCAGCCCGCAGCTCTTTCTCCTTGTTCTGGAAAGCCAGCTCAGCGTTAGCTATAACCAATTCCTGAGCACGTTTTTCTTTCTCTCCATTTTGAAAAAGAAGTTCTTTATTTGCAATGATAAGCTCAGCAGCCCGCAGCTCCTTTTCTTTATTTTGGAAAACAAGCTCTTCATTGGCAACTATCAATTCAGCAGCCCGCAGCTCTTTCTCTTTGTTCTGGAAAGCCAGCTCAGCGTTAGCTATAACCAATTCCTGAGCACGCTTTTCTTTCTCTCCATTTTGAAAGGCAAGTTCTTTATTAGCAATAGCCAGTTCATTTGCCCGTTTTTCTTTTTCCTGATTCTGGAAAACAAGCTCATTATTGGCCACTATCAATTCACCTGCACGGAGTTCTTTTTCTTTATTTTGAAAATCAATGGCTTTGTTTGCAATGATTAACTCATTGGAATCGTCATTTTCCATATAGCTATGCTGCTTTTATACATTAAAAAGGTGAAGTCTTTGTAAATCAGGTGGTCTTCTGAAATGACTTCCTTTAGTAACACTATAAATCTAACGTATTATTAGCATAATTTAACATTTATCAATTAAGTCATGATTTCTTTTGACGATTACCTTGTGCACATACCATCCAGTTTAGTGCGATATTTTTTTAATCAAAAACTTGTATTAGCACCCTAGTTTTTGATTTTCAAAGTGCTTAATGTAAGCGGGAATATGTTTATAAGCAGTTAGAGCAATTGTATTACTGGGCACAATTGGAAAAAGACAATTCCAATAAAATGAGGTTATTTCTTGGACTGCTTTTTTGCGGTGATTTGCATTTCTCCTTCAGGAGTAAATACCTTTCCTTTCAAGCTGTCATTTTGTTTGATGAGCAGTGCCGTTAAAACTGTAGAGCGAATATTTAGTTCATAAGTTATTGAATCATTGGAAATCACGAGATTCGTCATAGGTAAAGTGGTATTTCCACTCAACATTTTACCGGTCACTTTGCCGTCACTTTCCACAAACTCTATAATCCCACTCCGGTAAGGGGCAGGAGCATCCTCTGCAACAAAATTCCATGTACCGTTCAGCTCTTTATTGATGTTTTCTGAAATTGATAAGAGTAAGGTTCCAAGGCCTATAAGAGATAAAATAAAGATTAGATTTTTCATAGCTCATAATTTGATTTACTCAAATCTACCAACCTAATACTAATTGAACTTTACCAATAAGTTAACTATAGAAGTTTTATTAGCAGAAATTAGAAGGAAACACAGAAATTAAACTTCTTTAGCAGGATCCTGGGCAAAAGCGCGGCTCAGCATTTCATAAAGTTCAGGGTGGCTCTTTTGAAACTGCTCTGGCTTTTCAAAAAAATATTCTGATGTCACAGCAAAGAATTCAGCTTCGTTGGTTATTGCATAAGGATTAATGTCTGAATGGCCTTTTTCTATCCTGCTGATTTCCTGATGCATCATTTTTACCCATGGCGCTGTGTACTCATGCTTTAAAAAACCTTCAGGTATCCCGTCGGTTGCTCCATCTGCACCATCAATTAAATGTACAAATTCATGAATTGCAGTGTTTTCCTTGCTGGAGTTCTTAGAGAAACCTTTTTGCAAAGCACTACGGGATAAGATCATTTGTCCATTCATATATCCGCTCCCTACCATTCCCTCTATGTTGCGACCTTCGCCTTCAAATTGAAATTCATGATTAAAAGTATCCGGGTATAAAAGTACATTGGTGATGTTTCGATAAGTCCAGCCTTCAAAACCAAAAATGGGAATTACTGCACTTGAGGCCACCATAATACGGTCGGTATCATCTACTTTAAAACCAACTCCCTCAAGACTTACATAAGAAAGAAACTCCTCAATTCTTTGCTCAAATAATTGTTGGTTTGTTAGATTTAGTCGGTTGTAAAACTCAATATAGGTGGATAATAGCTGTTTAAGTTGAGGGGCTTCGTACTTTACAATAGGTTCCTTTTTACGGAATATAAAATAGCAGACTCCAATTACAATGATAAGGATAGCAACGATAATCATGTCGAATTATATTTTTGCTGTTAAAGTAAATAAAAGCAATTTGATAAGTCGTATAAAAGCCTTAATTTTCTCTGGCTGTTCCCCGGCAATAGGTAACATAAAATAGTTTTTAAAACTGGTATGTGAATTGATTATAACCCCTGCAAACAAACATATAGGGATATTTAACGCCCATTAAACATCAGCCATGCTTAAAGAATACCCTTTTTACATCAAAGTTCCTGTTATATTATTAGGACTGGTAATTTCAATTTTTATGCTGTATGTCCTAAAAGACATACTGGTTCCATTAGCTTTTGCCTGTTTGATTGCTACATTACTTAATCCTTTGTGCAATAGGCTAGAGCGGAAAGTACCTAAAATTGTAGCAATTATTATTTCTTTGCTTATAGCCATAGGAATTCTTATTGGTGTATTTTACTTTTTATCAACCCAAGTGGCACATTTCTTTGATGATCTGGATTCGGTTAAAGTAAAATTCAATGAGTTAATCCATAATATACAGGCATGGCTTCAAAAATCATTTGGACTTTCGGCAAGCAAACAAAAACAACTAGTTAAGGAAGCTGCTAATAGCAGCAAGGGCATTATTGGACAAACACTAAGTGGTATTTTAGGCATATTGAGTATTGTATTCCTGATCCCTGTTTATGTGTTCCTAATGATGCTGTACAAAACGCTGATACTTAATTTCCTATATGAAGTATTTTCTGAAGAGAATCAAGTTAAAGTAGGCGAAATTTTGACCGAAACGAAGGCAGCCATTCAAAGTTACATTGTTGGTCTATTGATAGAAACTTCTATTGTAGCAGCGTTAAATTCTGCAGCACTCCTCGTTCTTGGTGTACAAAACGCCTTATTAATAGGGGTGTTAGGTGCTATTTTAAACCTGTTGCCTTATATAGGTGGTATAGTGGCCATTGCGTTACCTGTATTGATGGCTACCGTTACTACTGACGGGTTTACTACACAACTACTTGTTATACTTGCATACGCAATCATCCAATTTGTAGATAATAATATACTGGTTCCAAGGATAGTATCTTCAAAAGTACAAATTAATGCACTCGTATCTATTGTAATTGTATTACTTGGAGCTTCGCTATGGGGTATTCCGGGTATGTTCCTTTCCATTCCTTTTATTGCTGTACTAAAAATCATATTTGACCGGATAGAAGGGTTGAAGCCCTGGGGCAAGCTTCTTGGAGACAATGTGCCTACTGAGCACATGGGTCAATTGAAAAGGTTTAGGCGAAGAAAAACTGCGACTGCAAAATAAGTAGTAACTGGTTGCAGCAGTTTGTCGACGCTATCAGGCGGTTGGTCGGTATTTAGGTTGAACTTGTATAATACTCAAATTGGCCTTGCAACTTTATCCAAGTGGGTACGTCATACTACCATGAACCAGAAAAATTACCCCCGTATTTTTAGTCTATGCAGTATATTGTTGTTTGTTAACTTACTAACGTTGAAACTAAACGCACAAACAAATGACCTACAAGGAAAGCTGTCAGGAAAAGTTTCAGATGAAGCTAAAAAGGCCTTTCCGTACGCCACAGTAAGTTTATTAAATGCCAAAGATTCTACCGCGGTAAAAGGTACGCTGAGCGATGATGGTGGAGTTTTTTCGTTTTCAGACATTAAAGCAGGAAATTACCTTGTTGCCTTTTATGTAGTTGGCTACAAAAAAATAGTTGTAGGTCCTTACCAATATTCAGAGGCCATAAAAATTCACCAATTGGGAGAAGTACAGTTGTTACCAGATCCGCAATTGTTAAAAGGTGTAGAAATTGTTAAACAAAAACCTTTAGTTGAGCGTCAGGTAGACAAGATTGTGATCAATGTTGAAAATAGTGTGCTCGCTGCCGGGAATAGTGCTTTAGAGATATTACAAAAATCACCAGGAGTAACGGTTGATAAAGACGGTAATATAAGTCTACGGGGTAAACAGGGCGTAAATGTCATGCTTGATGGAAAACCAACATATCTGTCATCAGAGCAACTGGCCAATCTGCTTCGTTCAACAGAAGGCAATGCAATACAAAGCATAGAACTGATCACCAATCCTTCCGCCAAATACGATGCTTCCGGGAATTCAGGAATCATTAATATCAAACTAAAAAAGAACAGAAATTACGGCACAAATGGCACACTAACTGCAGGTGTTGGTTATGGAAGGTATTATAAAGCAAACAGCGGACTAACCTTAAATCACCGGGAAAAGAAGTTTAACCTATACGGCAATGCCGATTTTGGAAAAGGTCAAAGATCCCGTAGTACTGATATAGTAAGGGTAAATAATACTGCTTTAGATAAGACTTACTTTGATCAGACAAATGGAAGTATAAGGGTTAGAAGCGACGCCAATTACAAAGCGGGTGTAGATTATTTTGTTAACGATAACAATACCATAGGGTTTGCCTTTAATGGGTCAACTAGTAACGGCAACAGTAGCGCTAATGTGCTTACCCTAATAGGCGATAGACCCGGTATAACAGATTCTTCAGTGATTGCAAAAAACCCCAATGCCTCTCATTACAGCAGCATGTCTTACAACCTAAACTATAAAGGCATATTAGATACGCTGGGTCAGGAAGTTACTGCAGATGCTGATTTCTCGCAATACATTGGTAAAGAGAAAAATGACTTTAACAATATGTATTATAATGCTGTAGGTCAAATGCTTAAGCCTGATTACTATTTTAGAAATGCCAGACCCACAAAAACAAACATTCGTTCTGCAAAAACAGACTATACCTACCCAATTAATAAAAATGTAAAACTTGAATTGGGTTTAAAGAGCAGTTTTGTAACTACAGATAATAATTTTTTGTTTGAGAACTTTGAAAACAACAAATGGAATAATGATCTAAAGCGAAGCAACCAGTTTTTGTATGATGAAAATATAAACGCGGCTTATGCCAACCTGGGCAGAAAATTTAAAAGTACCTCACTACAGTTGGGGCTGCGCGCTGAGCAAACCAATTCTAAAGGTAATTCCATAACTGAGCAAAAGGTAGTTAACAGACATTACATAAATCTATTTCCCAGCCTATTTATAAACCAGGAATTATCAAAAAATCACGATATGGGTTTTTCTTATAGCAGGAGGATAGACAGGCCAGATTATGGTTCGCTTAACCCCTTCATCAGCTATTTAGATTTATATTCTTACCGTTATGGCAATCCGTTTTTGAAACCGCAATACACCAATTCTTTTGAGCTTTCTTACGCATACAAAAAAACCTTAAACATTACCCTGGGTTATAGCCACACAACGGATGTCATATCAGATGTTTTGCTTACGGACACGGTTAAGAAAACAATATTCATCTCCAATCAAAACTTAGCCACTCAAGATTCTTATAACTTAAACATCAGCTATCCCATACAAATAACAAAATGGTGGAATACCAGCAACAACTTAACCAGCTATTATAATAATTTTAAAACTCCTGATTTGCTTGGTGTTGCTTATGAGAGCGGCAAGCTGGCATTAAATTTTAACACAAACCAAACTTTTAAACTGAGCAATACGGCCAGTGTAGAGATGAGCGGATATTATCAATCTAAACAAATCTCCGGGACTATAGTTATTGATCCCCAGTATGGTATAGATTTAGGATTTAAAAAGTCTTTTATGGATAAGAAAATGGATGTGAAACTAGCGGCCAATGACGTGTTTAATTTGCAGAGAAGTAGAATAACAAGCGCCTTGGCATCTCAACATTATGTAGTAAATGAGCGATGGGAGAGCCAGGTATTTCGTTTAACATGCGCTTACCGGTTTGGTAGTAACGAAATTAAGGCTGCAAGACAGCGTTCTAGCAGCTCAGAGGATGAAGGTCGCCGGGTTAAATCGCAATAGTATAGAAACTATTATATTATAGAAGCCGCCCTAAAGCGGCTTCTATAAAAATCAGATAAAAGTAGTACTAGTTTAAAATTTTTGCTGCATCGCGCAAAGCTCTAACAGCATCATGCGCGGCATTAATTTCTTCAGCCTGACTGCTAACAGTTTCCATTGCCTCTCCGCTTAAGTCACCCTTTTCCAATGCTAATTTATAAGCTGCTTTAATCGCATCTTCACCACGTTCTGCTTCGTTAAGAATACTTTGACGGTCGGTACCACCAAACAACGCTTTAACGTCAATCCATGCTCTGTGAAGAGTGCCCGAAATGCTGTTGCCTGTTTCTGTTTCTTCACCTGCTGCAGCTACTATGGCAGTAAGTTCCAGCGCGAATTTGTGACTTTGGGTACTATATTGCTGGAAAATAGCTTTCAGATCTACATTCTGATCATTGATATCTGCAATAGCTTTTTCAAATCCTGATACCCGGTCGTTGTTAATTTCTATAAGGTCGTTTAATACTGTTGTATTTTTCATAATGATAAGTTTTGGTAATACAACAGCGCTTTCAATAAGTTGTTTTTAATTTATATTGATTTGTAGGCTCAATTAAAATACGGCAATTAAACTACCTACAATTGCCATAACCAATGCAATAATTACTGCAGGAGCAAAACCTTTCACCTCAAAATCAGAAAACAAGACATCAGCTAATTTAATCATCAAAGCTGTCACAACTAAATGTATCAAAAAGGAGAGTAATCCCAGCGTTACAATATTTAGCGGCACCCTAATAATAAATCCAACCGTTGCATTCAGTAAACCAATAACAAGTGCTACCCAAATTGCGGTAACATAATTCTTAACACGAACTGCAGGCAATAGGTAAGTCATACCTAAAAGAATACCTGCATCAATAAGCAACTGGATAATGAAATTCATAGCATTTTTTTTATACTAATATACCTTTTCTTAGGTTTTAAAAGCAGTTTTTATATTTTAAAATCCTATATTCAGCTATATTTGCTGGAGATGGTTGTCAATCAAAAGCATCTTCCGTTAAAGCACCTTTAAATACTTGAATAGACGTATTATATGTTCTCAGAAATCAATGAAAATGTAGCCCGTTATGTAAGCTTTAATGTTGAAGAACTTAATGAATTTAACAAGCTGCTAAAAAAACAAGATTTATCCTAAAAAGACACCTGCAAAGCAGTGCAGCTTACTTAAAGGCTTTGCAAGCTGGAGGATTCAAGGTAGATGCAGTAAGCTTGCCTGCTGGACATAATCTTATGCAACAAGATGTTACATTGGCTTTAGATTGGTATAGTAAATATTTTAGCTATATTGGTGTATAAAACCAAATATTATGAAGCTCCTCTTTTCCCTCCTCTTAACAGCAATAATCAGTTCCGCATACGCACAAAAGATCAGTCGAGATATGCTTATAGTTGATCTAAACGCCGATAAAGGTGTTGTCATTGCAGATGGAGATAAGGTAGAGCAATGGAAGAACCAGGTAAAATCCTTTGTGGTGAAAGACTTCTCGAAGCGAGATGAAGGAAGAAAAGTACCCGGATCAGGGCGGCCACAATTAACAAAGAAAGTTATTGAGTTAAAAGGTCATAACACCCTTGTTTTTAATAAACAAGAATTGGTTAACATGAATGAAGATGCTTTTGATCACCTCACTACCGGTGGCGGCTATACTTGGTTTGCCGTATTAAAGGCGGGTAAACAATCTGGAGAACTCCCTAACGTAAACTGCTTTTTCGGTAACTTACGCAATAAGCCAAACAATGAAGGCTTCTGGGGAGGTTTCAATGACGATAACAGCTTCTGGATGAGCAGTAGAAACGCCATAACATTTGGTCGATGGGATAAAAACAACCCTTACGTTACCTCAAAAGAAATTGTAAAACAAGATCAGTATTACCTGATTATGGGCAGAATGGGGAAGGGGATAGAAACAGTTACCCTTTCTTTATACCTCAACGATGGCGCAAAACCCATTACCTCTAGTCCATTTCCGGTAAGCCAAAGCGTTAACCCTTCTCGGATGGCGATTGGTCAGGAACGCGATGCCATAGAACATCCAGGTAGGGAGTCATTTGTAGGTGAAATGGCCAGGTTTATGCTGTACGATCGCCCGCTTACAGATCAGGAAATGGAATTAAATGCAAAGGAAATCGTTGCCTATTATGGAATTAAACCCTATTTCTTGTCATTCAGAGCGAAGCGAAGAATCTCTTTACGCTCTTAATAACTCAGATCAAATTACTAAATATCACAATCGCATAATATAAAATCTTAACAAAGATAAAACGAATTTCTAAGGATTAGATTCTTCGCTGCGCTCTGAATGACAAAAGCGCTCTGAATGACAAGAGCGCTCTGAATGACAAAAGCGCTCTGAATGACAAAAGCGCTCTGAATGACAAGAGCCATTCAGAATGAAAAACTTTAATCAATAAATGTATTTGTTACAATTGTTTCTCCTTTAATTTGCATTGGAATAGGTTCATTGCCTTGAGCAGATGCATTTTGTTTTAGTTTTATACTGCCTAATATATGCTGCTTCATTTTGATTTCAGTAATCATACCAGTCTTCATATCAATTTTGTTCGTAGAAGTCATTGTGCCATTCAAATTGTACTGCATAGGCAAATTAACTGGTTCGGCGCTTTTAAAACTCAATTTAGCTTTCATATTTATCAAATATTCGGAACCGGTAATTTTATCCAATGTATAGACCGACTCAACGTTAGGCAACATAACTTCATTACCACCAGACCTGTTTGCAGTCCAGGTATCACCCTCTTTAATCGCCTTATTGGGATAAAGACTAGTGCTCATCTGGCTGTTTTCCTTAATTGCCTTATCACCATAAGCACTAGCCAATTGCTTTACCATCGCACTTTTATAAGAATCTGGAAGCCCTTCTATATTGTTAATTAACTCAGAGAAAAGAGAATCAGCACCAATGGTTTCAACTACACGGCCAGTATTAGACATTTTCATAAGATAAGATTTACCTTTTAACCCCTCCAATATCTGAGCTACAGGGTTTTTGCCCATGGGAATAGTGTCGCCATTTTTAACAGTTTTCACCAACATGGATACAAAAGTTATCTTTATCGTATAAATAGTATCCGCAACATCCACAACTTCAGCCAAGTTTACCGCATCTGAAATATTCGTGGCAGACATAGGTTTGCCCATTATAGTCTGACTGGAAGTCGATGTTGAAATCATATGCTGATTGTATTTCTGACCTTTGTTTAATTTAATCAATATCCTTTCAGGCTCAGATTTACAGGCAAAAAGAAAAGATGCGGCTAGGAATAGCAATAAAAATTGTTTCATAAAGCGATATTTGGTTGTTTAATTATTCTGTTAAGGTAATAAAAGTACTGGATTAAAAAGCTACTCCTAAAAGTTATTGATCTGGCTTTACTTTATTAATTAAGGTATCTTCTTAGCTTATCATTTTGTGCGACTTCAAAAACCTAGTCTCACCATCGTTAAAATGATCATCATCAATTGCAGGTGCAGAAATTAGTTTAGCAATGTTTAGCTCATCCATAATATCTACAAAATTCTTGTAGTTGGATGCTGTAGTTGGTTTGATAATTACAACTAAAGATCTTCGGGGATTATTAGCATTCGCTTGAGCCACTTTATTTCTGTAGTAGCTAATATGGCTTTGGATGTCGCCAAAAGTTGAAACAATGGGGTCAGTTTGCCCATCAACGCCCATGTACCAGGAAAGTTCATTTTTAGCACCCAATAGAATAGTCATGGTTCTTGAGGCGGGAAGCTCATTCCATGCATATATGTTGATCATGCCTTTTGATCCTAAAAACAGGTAGTTAGTTTATATTGATTAGAAATTGAAATGAGCACATCAGTTTATAGCACCTACGGAGTAACTAGGGGGTTTTATTAATCCTATAAGAGGGCTAGCTATGGTTTTACAAAACAGATTCCAGAAAAGATTTGTAAAAATTGTAAATCCTAAAAGGTTTTCCGGTAGTTAACTATTGCGCCTGCATTTAGTACAATTGCAAAACCCAATACGGTAAGCAAATGACCCCTGATGTCGTATAAGCCGCTTCCTTTTATGATCACCATACGCATTACGGCTATAAAATAACTTACGGGATTAAACTTTGCTGCCATTTTTGCCCAGTCTGGCATGCTATCAATCGAGGTAAATAGGCCTCCCATTAAAATAAAGATCATTATAAAGAAAAACATGATCAGCATTGCCTGTTGCTGGGTATCACAAAATGTAGAGATCAACAAACCAAAACCTAATATAGCCAGCAAGTAAACCATTACAAAAGTGTACAAGGTAATTAAGCTGCCTAAAGGGACAATTCCATAAATACAGAAAGCCACTAAAAGTCCGAGTGTGAAAACCACATTGCCTAAAATCCAGAAGGGGATAAGCTTTCCCAAAACAAAATGATATTTCTTAACCGGCGAAACGTTGATCTGCTCAATGGTGCCTGCTTCTTTTTCTTTTACAATGTTCAATGCAGATAAAAATCCACCCACAATGGTAACCAATAGGGCCATAATTCCCGGAACCATAAACAATTGGTAGTTCAAATTTGGATTGTACCAGTTGGATGACTGTATTTGAATAGTAGGCCCCAAATTAAACTTACCGGGAACTTGTAGCTTACTCCTCAATTGTTGATTGTATTGCTGGATAATTTCGTTAATGTAACCTGAACCGAGCCCGGCTTTAACACCATTTATAGCATTTACGGCTATAAAAAGTCGTTCAGAATTTTCCCTAAGCAAGACAGATTCAAAATGAGGTGGAATCTGCAGAATCAAATCGCTTTTATCTTGCTCTACCAGCACAAGCGCCTCATTATAAGAGTTGCAATAGCCAGATAGCCTGAAATAACCAGATGAAGTAATTTTACTGATCAACGCCCTTGAATAGTCGGAGTGATCATTGTCTACCACTGCCAATGCAATATTCTTTACCTCAAAATTTGTTGCAAGGGGTAAAATTATCAGCTGTATTACAGGCATCACCATAATTACAACAAGAATGGCCTTGTTCCTAAAAATTTGCTTAAACTCTTTAACCAGTAGAAATTTTAGTATCCTCATGCCAGTCTGATTTTAAAGCTTTTAAGACTTATCAATAGTAAAAATAAAGTAATACCTACCAGTATCAACGTTTCCTTCCAGATGTAAGAAAAGCCCAGTCCTTTTATCATAATACTTTTTACCATGAGGTAATACCATTTGGCCGGCACAATATTAGAGAACACCTGAAGGGGTAAAGGCATATTCTCTATTGGAAACAGGAAACCGCTAAAAAGTAGGGTAGGTAGCAGCATCCCCACTAAAGATATCAACATGGCTGTTTGCTGCGAATCGGTCTTTACAGAGATAAAAATACCCAGTGTGAGGCAGGTTATGATAAATAAAATGCTTTCCCCAAACAACAACAAGATACTGCCCACTATAGGCAAGTCTAACACAAAAACGCTAAGCAGCAATATAGTAATCACATTAATTATGGAGAGTAGTAAGTAAGGCAGGGCCTTTGCCAATACTACCATGATGGGTTTAAATGGCGAAACCAGCAATATCTCCATGGTGCCATTCTCTTTTTCCTTGACAATGGAAATCGCAGTCATCATTACGCAAACCAGCATCAGCACGAGCGACATTACGCCTGGTACAAAATTAGGCGCACCTTTAAGCTGTGGGTTGTACAACATCCGCAGCTCAGGTTGTATCCTGTAAGGCAGCTGGTTGGTTACATTCATCTCGGTCTGGTAGTCTCTTATTATTGAAGAAACATAGTTGGTTAACGTTGTTGCCGTATTTGGGTCTGATGCATCAGCAATGACCTGGATCTGTGCCGTATTTTGATGTTGCAGACTTTCTGCGAAGCCTGCAGGAAATACGATGGCCATTTTTATTTCGCCGGTTCTAAAGGCAGCTTCCAGTTCTTTGCTGCCAACAAGGTTTTTCTCAATCTGAAAATAGCGACTTGCCTCAATCCTGGTAATGATGGCTTGAGATGATAAATCCTTCGCATTATCCACGACTACTATAGTCGAGTTTTTGACCTCATTGGTTAGCGCGAAACCAAATATCAGTATTTGCACCACGGGCATACCAAATAAAATAAACAGTGTTTTCCTGTCTCGCAATACATGGAGAAACTCTTTTCTTACAAATGATAAAAACTGTTTCATGTTATTCCCCTCGTTTTGCTTCCCTTGCCAAATGGTAAAATACTTCGTCCATGGTGTTTGCGCCAAATTGTTCCTTT
Organism: Pedobacter sp.; assembly: GCA_025351765.1. Taxonomy (GTDB): domain Bacteria; phylum Bacteroidota; class Bacteroidia; order Sphingobacteriales; family Sphingobacteriaceae; genus Pedobacter. The sequence goes on along the minus strand of JANXVH010000068.1, from coordinate 8,687 downwards.
AAGTTTGAAGGCGTATCCAGTGCAGCAACTTTCCCATCAACCATAATGGAAACCCTTTTGCAGTATTCTGCCTCATCCATGTAATGTGTGGTCACAAAAATGGTGATCCCATTGTCGGCAGCTTCATAAATTAACTCCCAAAACTGTCGTCTAGTTACCGGATCAACGCCACCAGTAGGCTCATCCAGAAACACAATTTTGGGCTTGTGGATTACCGCCGTAGAAAATGCTAGTTTTTGTTTCCAGCCCAATGGCAGAGAACTTACCATCTTTTTAGCCTGATCCTGCATCCCTAGTCGCAGGAGCAAATCATCGCCATTTTTCTTTATTTCCGCATCACTAATTCCGTAAATTCCCGCAAAAAAAGTGATGTTCTCCTGCACGGTAAGGTCATCGTATAACGAGAATTTCTGACTCATATATCCGATGTTCTTTTTTATCTGTTCTGTTTGCTTATACACATCAAAACCGGCAATCGTTGCCTTTCCAGAACTTGGGGTAGACAAGCCGCATAACATCCTCATGGCTGTGGTTTTACCCGCACCATTAGCCCCAAGAAAACCAAATATTTCGCCCTTATTTACTTCAAAAGTAATGGAATCTACTGCTGTGAAATCTCCAAAACGTTTTGTTAGTCCATTGCATACAATCACCTGTTCCATTAGCCTAGCAGTTTAATAAAGCTATCTTCAATAGTTATATCCGCCGTTTTTACCATTACCTCCTTCAGGCCATGCTGTTCCAAGTAGGTAACCAAACCATCGGTATCCGGCGTTCCCTTAAAAGAAAAATGCGCAAACTCACCAAAAGCATAACTGCTTAACCGCTCCGGATATCTAAGTAGTTGCTGCAACAACTGATGCATGTTGGTAGCCTTAACCGCAAACAAAACATCAGGATAACTTTTAATAATATTAGCAGGTGTGTCTATAGAAAGGATTTTACCTTCTTGTATCAAAGCAATCCGGTCGCATAGATTAGCTTCATCCATATAAGTAGTTGATAACAAGATGGTAATGTCCTGTTCCTTCAACCTTTTTAGCATCTCCCAAAATTCCTTACGGGATACAGGATCCACACCAGTAGTAGGCTCGTCAAGAAACAATACATTAGGTTTATGAATTAAGGCACAACACAATGCTAACTTTTGTTTCATGCCGCCAGATAATTTCCCTGCCCTTCTATTTTTAAAAGGCGCTATCTGTACGTATATATCCTTAATCAACTCGTAATTTTCTGCGACAGTAGTACCAAATAAGGTAGCAAAAAAAGATAGGTTTTCCTCAACAGTAAGGTCCTGATAAAGCGAGAATTTACCGGGCATATAACCAATAGTTTGACGAATTTGTTCAAAATCTTTAACTACATCCAATCCGCCCACTGATGCCGAACCACCATCAGGTAGCAGGAGTGTAGTCAGCACCCTAAATATGGTGGTCTTGCCGGCACCATCAGCACCAATCAACCCAAAAATTTCCCCCTTATCTACAGAAAAAGAAACATCATCAACAGCCACCTTCTTTTCCTTGCCATATATTTTAGTCAAATGGCTAACAATTACGCTATGCATAACTATAATTTTACTTCAGCATACATGCCTATTTTTAAATAGCCATCATTCTTTACCTTCACCTTAACGGCATACACCAGGTTGGCACGTTCCGCTTTAGTTTGTATGGTTTTAGGCGTAAATTCTGCCTTATCGCTTATCCATTCCAACTTGCCGCTATATTCCTTATAATCACCCTTCGCAGCATCAACAAAGACTTTAACTGTTTGGCCTAATTTAACAGATGGGAGTTGAGCCCCGGTAATATAAACCCTTAATATGATGTTAGTTAATTCTGCTATTTTATATAAAGGTTTACCAATAGTGGCCATTTCACCTGGTTCAGCATATTTAGTCAACACCGTTCCGTTTGTTTTATTTACGATATTAGATTTTGAAATCTGATCGGCAATCTGTTCCACCTGCACCTGCAAGGTTTGTGCTTCATCGTTAATGCTGGTAGTGCCAATACTCAGCTCTGCGCGTACCGCATTCATCTGTTTCTTTAAAACCGATACCCTACTATTTGCATCATCCAGTTGTTTCTTGGTAGCCGCATCTGCCTTTACCAGGTTTTCCATGCGTAGCTGATCTGTCTGCGCCTGTTTCATTTGTTCACGATAAACATCCAATTGGGCATTGGCATTGGGTCTCCTGCTTTTTATGGCCTTTATCTGCGCGAATAGCTGTTGCCTTTTTAAATTTAGCTGTGTGGTATCAATATACCCCAATACCTGGCCTTCTTTTAACACATCGCCTTCGGCTACATTTAAAGCTTTAATGATACCCGATGCCTCTGCAGGGCTAATGGTTTCTACGGCTTCAAAAGTACCTGTGGCATCAAACTGGTTTTTATCGGCTGAGCAAGATAGCAATAAGGCAGATAGCGTGATATATAAAATTGTTTTCATGATCGTTTAGTTACCAGTTATTAAAATTTGTCTGTATTGAGCCAATAGCAATTCAGTTTGGTGTACGGTTTTACTTTGAACCGCCTCATGCTCCTCATTAACCTCCCTCAAGTAATCGCTTGGCGTAATCACCCCATTCTCCAATTGTACCAGTGCAGCCTTTTTTACCCTGCTGCGTAAGGTAATTATTTCATCATCTGTGGCCAGGTATTGCTGCAGCTTATCAATCTCTGCAGATTGTAGTTTGATCAATTGCTGCGTTTGAAATAAGAAAGCGCCCTTATCGGCTTCCAGTTCCTGTTTATTCAAATCAACCAGCTGGTTTTGTTTCCGGGCGGTATATAAACCAGAGAAAGACCAGTTTAAACGAACACCGCCAATGTAATACCATTCAAAACCCTCCTTAAGAAAGTTTAGGGCCGGGTTGCCAATCCCGCTTTGCACAAATAAGTTCAGCTTGGGGCGGTTACCTGCCAATATTGTTTTCTTTCCTAAATCAAGATGCGCATTGCGGTATTCAAACAAGGCCAGTTCAGGGCGATGGATGTCTGTGGCCCCAGTAAGTGCTTTCGGAACCGATAGTTTTGTGTTATCATTCAATTCCCTGCCTATAAACAGACCCAGCATTTCCAGGTAGGCTTTTCGGTAACTGCGGATACTAATGGCCTGCTGATCTGCTTTCAGGTACTCGGCCTTTAACAAATCCACGCTACTGCGATAAGCCGTTCCAGCTGCCAGTTGTGCCGCTATCGATTTGATGCCGATGTTGAGATCGTCCTTTAACAAATTGTTCTGGCGCAGCTGCTCTTCAAAAAGCAAAACACCAAAATACAAGTCGTTCACCTTTTGTTTTACGGCATATAGGTCTACCTCCAACTGTTGCTGCATTATTTTGGTTTGCGCGATACTTAGATCCTGCTGTTGTTTAATCATGCCGCCATCATACAATACCTGATTTATTTCGCCGTACGCTTTATATTGGTCCTTATTTAAAGACGATATAGAAGTGCCCGGAATGCTGATGGGTAACCTGGTAACAGCCGACTGATATGTTGCCTGACCCAATATGCTGAATTGTGGGAAGTAGCCCTTGGCAATATTATCCACTGTATATTCATTGCTCAGGGTAATCAGTTCGCGCTTTTTGGATAGGGGATAGTTTTGCCTGGCCAACTGGTAGCAATCCTGTATGGTAAGTAACCCGTTGTTTTCCTGAGCATAGCCAGCCGTGGCCAAGAGCAAGAGTAAAAAAAACAGTTTCATATACTCGTGTTTAATATTTCGTTTTAATCATTTGATCAAATGTTAGATAAAAAAAAAGCTAAGCCTCCAACAGGGCATTAAACCAAATACCAATTAGGTTTTTTCTTTCCGCTACAAGTGATTCAAATGCCCTTCCTGTTATTACGTTAGCACCTTCTAAAACCGGCTGACAAATAAATGGGAAAATAGACATGCCCAATAAATTTAACATTAAATGAAGCGGATTGATGTCTGGGCGTCTTTCCTGAATTTGCTTAACGAAATAAGATTCAGTCAATATTTTTCCCGCATGAATTTTATCACCAAACATTTGAGGATTATTTCGTATTTCGCTTAAAACAAATAATGGTAAACCCGGATTGTTGACCAGCATCGTAATGTAAGCATCAGCAATATCGCCGGCCTTTTTTTCCAGGCTTGTATCCATATTGTTCACTATCGGTGCTATTGTTCCAAATAACTGAACTACCTTTTCGGCCATTATGATTTCGAACAACTTTTCCTTACTTCTAAAATAGTAATTTAGCAAGGCGAGGTTTAAGCCAGATTCCTGGGCTATATCCCTTGTGCGTGTAGCCGCATAACCTTTTCGAGTAAAAACCTTTCTTGCGGCTTCGATAATTTTTTCTTCTGTGCTGGCGTCTTTATCCTTTTTCATTTAGGGGTTGTTACCTAGGTAAAGGTAGTCTATTGAAATGTATTAATCAAATGATTAAATTGTAGAGGCAACCGGCTCTATCTAAATTCTTGATCTTATTTGTTTTGAATGCTCCCCAGGAGGCAATTATATGCCAATGAAAGAAACAGGTAACGAAAGCGAATGATAATTATCCTTTAACCATGTTTTGAACGAGCTGAGTTGGTGCTGAGTTGGTATTGAGATGGTAATGTTATGGTGCTGAGATGGTATCTAAAATATTTCAATATAGCGCATTCCCAAAGGATTTCAAAATACACGCCTTGAGTGGTGTGATCTAAAATAAGTATTATTTCTTTTTATGCCCCTTACCTTTTGAATGTCCTTTCCCTTTTCCCCTGGACTTTCCGGGAGCCGTGTCTACGTAAGGATTCTCATCAGTATTCTGTACAAGTTGCGAATTCAGACTGTCTGCGTTGGCAATTGAATCCTGCACCCTTTGGTTCTCCAGATTTATAGCAGCGGTATCAGTTAATTCTGTTTCCGACTTATTCAGCATCGAATAACCGCCAAATAAAATCAAAACAGCTAACAAAATCCCCAAACCGATAACCACAGGCTTCACTTTCCGCAGAGGCATGGGAGAAACACTATCGTTAGTAGCGGGTAAAACTTCCGATTTTGCTTCGACAAGGTTCACCGCACTTCCCGCTAAAATTGCAGCATTTGCCGGATTGTAAATAAAAATATCTTTTGATGAGATGCTGTTTACAATAGCTTCATGTAAATCAATACCAGAATTGAATCTGTTTTCAGGTCGCTTTTCTAAACATTTAGCAACAATAGCAAGTAACCAACGGGGAACAAGCATTTCAAAGTCGCTTTTTTCCTGCTCCCAGTTTACAGGCAGATTTTGCTTACGTAATTCAAGGATATCAGGGGGTGCCGTTTCCATATGGGAAATCATAACAGAAATTCTTGAAGTTTCGCTTTTACTATTTAAAGGAAAAGGAACTGATCCGGCTAACAATTCAAAAAGTATGATTCCAAAGCTGTAAATATCAGACTGCAAAAGCATTTCTCCTTCGTTCTGTTCTGGAGCCATAAATTCTATTGCTCCCGCACGCCGTAAACTGGTGCGTCTTTGTTCCTCAGTCATGATAGACAAGCCAAAATCCAACAACATATAGTTGCCCGTCTTAATGTCAAGCTTCACATTGTTGCTTTTTATGTCCCCGTGTTTAACAGATACATTATGGCAATGGGCCAAAGCATTGGATATTTGTTCGGCAAATTTTATGGTCTCGCTTATGGAAAAAACCTTTTCATGAGGTGGCTGAATTAAAGCCTCTAAATCCGGACCTTCAATGAATTGCATTTCAATGAACGGAAGGGATCCACTTTCTGTAATACCTGAACTTAAAATTTTAACAATATGAGGATTGGGGTTCTCATTTACCTTTTTAAGTTTAGATACTTCGTTTTGAAAGTCCCTGTAATTTTTGTCATTTACATCCTCACTGTGTAATGGGGTGGGTAAAATTTTAACAGCGGATATCACTTCACCACGCCTGACTTTATAAACAGAGCCTTGTCCGCCAGTGCTTAAAGCCCCAAGATTTTCCAGCCCTTCGGTTATTGTAAATACTTTAGCCATTTAGTGTAAAGATGCTCATATTAATTTCAGTAAATTACCCTTAATTGAAAAAAATAGGAGAATTGTAATTGAATACTACATGACGATTGTGATTATTAAGGAAATAAATTGATAAATTGAGAGAATTTGAACACATAAAAGATTTTGCAATGCGGCGGAAGCTGTAAGAGGAAAAGATTATGTAGCAAGAGTTGATCAGAACGCGTTCTGTTTCAATTAATACTTTCATTTTGCCATAAAATTACCAAAACATAAATAATTAGTATATTAGATTATGCTCCACCACCTAATCAAACCTAAAACCAGGAAACAAACCAAAGCTAAAGCAAAACCGACGCTGTATAGTTTGTTTCTCCCCTCCATCTATTTCCTTATCATATGGCTGGTTGTCTTTTTAGGAGGGATATTGTGCATCATCAGGATTGTATAAATTACCACAATATTTTTCGTAATGTTGCAATATGAGCTTTTTAACCGCCGAATGGAGAAAACTAGCAATTGCCAATTATGTTGTAGACCCACAAGTATTGAAACCCTACATTCCGGCGGGGACAGAACTTGATCTCTGGAATGGCAACTGTTATGTCAGCTTAATCGGGTTCCTGTTTAAAAACACCAAGCTTCTGGGTATTCGCGTGCCATTTCATTCCAATTTTGAAGAAGTTAACCTTCGCTTTTACGTGCGTTACAACGATCAGGGAACCTGGAAAAGAGGAGCGGTGTTTATCAAGGAAATAGTGCCAAAAGTTGCCCTCACCTTTATAGCCAATACCATTTACAATGAAAACTATGTGGCTACCGCGATGAAACATAGCTGGAATGAGACAGACACCACTCGCGAAGTTGCGTATTCCTGGAAATGTAAAGGCAAATGGCAGCACATCAATATGGTTGCAGAGAAACAACCCCAACAAATACCACAAGGGAGCGAAATAGAATTCATTACCGAGCACTATTGGGGATATGCAAGGTGTAATGCGGTTAAAACCAATGAGTATGAAGTTAGGCATCCCAGATGGGAACACTATCCTGTAACCAGTTTCACTATCATAACAGATTTTGAATCCAACTACGGAAGTAGATTTGCGTTTTTAAACCAGCAACAATCTGCCTCTGTCATGTTGATCGAAGGATCAGCAATTTCCGTGGAGGGTAAGACGGTGTTAAGGATTAATCCATAAGAAGGAATGGTATTTCATATCATTTCTTGTCAGGATGCTTGTATTCCTCAATTATAGCCTTTTCAAGTTTAAAATCAGAATATACCAATTTCTAGGAGCTGCTCTTAAATCCAAGTTTCTTAGTGAATGCTCTTGATAAACTATCTTTCTCAGTTTGACCAATTCCCGACACAAAAATGTTAAGTACTGTGCTTTTAAGTAAGGTAGTATAACTGTACTATCGGCCGATAGCCAACAGTGATAAGTAGTCCTTTGTATTTTTCAGGCAATTGTGTAATTGTGGATCTAAAACTTGCCCGGATATTCTAGAAAATTCTGAGAAAAACAATTGGTGCCAAATGTGATGAAGATTAAAAAGGATAGAGCGAATTTCCGCTTCCCGTACCCCAATTGTAACAAAAAAGCCCCAACCTTATCTAAAATCCGACTAAACTATACAAGTATGATCGGTTGGAAGTTATTCCCGAAGAAGGATAATGCGCAAAAAAAGAAGAGCAAAAAGAAAGAATGGTTTGATGCCATCATTTTTGCTGTAGTTGCGGCAACATTAATCAGGGTATTCTTTATAGAAGCCTATACCATTCCAAGTGGTTCCATGGAGAAATCTCTGTTAATAGGCGACTACCTTTTTGTAAGTAAAGTCAACTATGGTGCCCGAATACCAATCACACCAGTCGCGTTTCCCTTTGCACACCATACCATGCCGGTTATAGGCACAAAGGCCTATTGGGACGGTATTCAATTGAAATACCATCGGTTGCCGGGGTTTGCAGATATCAAACGAAATGACATTGTGGTATTTAACCTGCCTGTTGGCGATACCGTTGCCCTGGAAAATCAGGAACCCAGTTATTACAGTTTAGTGAGGCAATTCGGCTGGAAATCAATTCATGATCAATACACCATCACCAGCAGACCAGTAGATAAAAGAGAAAACATCATTAAAAGATGTATCGGGATTTCGGGGGACGTGGTGAGTATGAAGAACGGCATTGTGAGCATTAACGGTAGGGTAGAGCCACTGGCAAACACCGGGCAAATGCCTTACAAAATCCAGTTCAATACAACTAGCGTTAACTTCGAAATATTCACTAAACTTGGGTTTAACGTGGCCGAAATACAACAACTTAGCCCAGATACTTACCTTACCATGGCCACTGCAGAGATGATAGGCAATATAAAGACCCTCGATTTTATAAAGGCCGTTGAGCTAGATGTGAAACCAAGCACAGTAAATGATGGCGATCTTTTTCCACTAGACAGCAACAGGAAATGGAATGTAGACAACTTCGGGCCGGTTAAAATTCCAGCGAAAGGTTGGACAGTTCAACTAGACAGCAATACCATGCCATTATATTACCGGGCAATTAGAACGTATGAAGGTAATAAAGTAGAAAAGAAAGCAGACGGCTGGTACATCAATGATCAGCTTGCAACTAGCTATACGTTCAAAATGAACTATTATTGGATGATGGGGGATAACCGACAC
>JANXVH010000051.1 GCA_025351765.1 Pedobacter sp. | reverse complement strand
TAGCACCTACAGTGTTTCTAGGGGGTTTGGTGCAGGTAAGTAGGTACATTGTAGCACTCAGCATACCCCTTACCGCACCAAATGCCCTATTTACCTGCTCTAAACCCGCTATTAGTGCTAGGGGAGAACCGTGCCGTCATTGCCTAGTCATTAATCAAGTGGCACAGACTTGTTATTTACGGGTAGAATAGATTCGGATTTTCAGAATCAGTGATCTAATCCTTAACATCGATGCTACGGCTACTGCGGGAACACAAGCAAAAGTAGCCTATTCATCAAATTTGAATATCAGAAAAGATCCGGGTACTGACCCGGAAGTTGTACGGGACAGAAGATGTATAAAAGTTGGTTAATGTGATAATACCGACCGAATAAGCATGAGCAGCTTAATACAAATACTCCGGAGGGAAAGCGGATAAATTCGAATTTATTTGTGTAATAATAATACACTTAATGCAAATCGAGTTATAATCAAGGTTTTTAGCAATAAGGTGGAGTGAACTTGTTAATTAACTAATGTGTATTGTGAACACTAAGTCAAAACAATTAATTAATTGCAAATATTGTTTTGTTACTTTAATATTATGCAAGTATAACATCCTTTTGTTCAAATGCTAAAAAGCTATGCCCTCTATGCTTTATTTCAACTTAATTAATCCTATTACTTCTGCCTATATAGCTAGTAATGTTTTTTTAATGTTTCTTTCTTCATATTCGCTTGAAGTAAAAAAGCTTTTTCATGCTGATACAGCTTCTTTCAAAGAGATTCGGATAAATCCTAGAACTGCATTAACAGAGGAAGTTTCTGGTGCTGATGTTTTTAAAAGTATAGCGTATTTACCATTGCAGACGACTAAACAATCGCAGTTTGGAGATATTGATCAGTTGGAATTAACATCCGACTATTTTTTTATTTTAGAACATAACCATAGTCAAGTTAATGCAAGAATAAATTCCGCAATAATAATATTTAAAAGATCAGGAGAATTTCATGCAAAAATTAATACAGTTGAATGCTTCTTCTTTAGTCTGGAGTTAGTACATTTGACTGGAGGGATTTTTTGTCAGATTTAAGCATAAAATTTTAAATTTGACTATATGAACAAACGTGTTTATGACGATTCTTTTAAAAAAATGGCTGTAGATTTAACGATCAGTCGCGGTTCGATAAAAGAAGTAGCAGAAGAACTGGGTATAAACCAGAGTCTTTTGAGTAAATGGAAGCAGCGGCAATCACCGCTCACAGCAGTATCGGTTACCTTGAGCGAAGATCAGAAAATGATTAAAAAACTTCAGCGAGAGTTAAAGAATGCCCACTTAGAACGTGATATTTTAAAAAAGGCGGTCGGCATCTTTTCCAAGGGCGACGGGAGATATTCGGATTTATAAAAGAACACCGAAAAATATTTCCTGTTGAAAAGATGTGCAAGGTACTGTTGGTGAGTACTAGTGGTTTTTATTATTGGCTGAAACATCCGTTAAATAAGCGTTCGGTTAAGCAAACTGAACTTTTAACCAAAATTGCGGAAATCCATAAGGATAGCAAATATCGTTATGGGAGTCCTCGAATTACAGCAGAATTGAAATTTATGGGAGTTATTGTATCCAGGCCCAGAGTGGCCAGATTGATGCGCAAAGCGAATATAAAAAGTATAATCCGAAAAAAATATCGGGTGCAAACTACGGATTCGAACCATGGCTACCAACCCGCACCAAATATTCTTAACAGAGATTTTTATGCGGAGCATATTGGTCAAAAATGGGTTTCTGATCTAACTTATATCCGAACTGGGGAAGGCTGGCTCTATTTGACCACCATCATGGATTTGGCAGATAGAAAGATTGTAGGCTGGGCTTTGAGTGAAACCATGGAGGCTGAGAAAACCACTATCGCAGCTTGGCAGATGGCCATAAAGAACCGTCCAATTATGCAAGCACTAGTTTTTCACTCAGATAGAGGCGTACAATATGCCTGCAATGAATTTAGGAGACAATTGATGGAATTTTCCGTAAATTAAAGTATGAGCAGAAAGGGCAATTGTTGGGATAATGCTATGGCAGAGAGTTTTTTCAAAACCATGAAAACTGAAATGGTGTACCATGAAAATTTTCAAACCAGAGCTCAGGCCAAAATTGCAGTATTTGAATATCTGGAGATTTGGTACAACCGAAAAAGAAGGCATTCAACCCTTGGATATTTGACACCTCAGGAGTTTGGAGATGCATAAGAAAAAAGTAAAAATGCCGCTTAGTAAAACCAAAATATCTAATTAATGCTTCTCAAAAAAACTAATCTGACAA
>JANXVH010000028.1 GCA_025351765.1 Pedobacter sp. | reverse complement strand
CTGAAAAATATTGTCTAAAAGGTGTATTTATTGTTGTTCTCATCTTCATTTAAATTAAATTTAAATGAGCCTAATGATACAGAAGATAATAAAAGTGGGTTCTGCACACCGCAACTCCATTCAGTTCTCAAGCCTTATGTTGACACGGATTTACAGCAGAACCCACTCTTATTTTTAGATATGCGAATGTAGCATATCAAGATAAGATATGGGTAACTTCTGCTGCCTTGCGCCAACGGCTTGAGATAGGAGTTGCAAGACTCTTTGGTTACTTCTATTAGAAGTATATCGTACTATATTTCATATAAATATGAATCTATTCATAAACAAATATAAACACGTAAATTAAGAATGTCAAATTTTATTTTCCGAATCGACAAATAATACTATTCTATACAATGATTGTACTTGTTTCTTTTTTGAAAAGATTTGTGAATGCAGAAGAAAGCTAATATAGTGGGTGAGTTTGTGAAGGAAATTGCCGAAAGCCAAAATCTTAAGCCTTCAGATTTGGGAGCAAGGATTAATACTTCGAAACAAAATATATCTGATATTTACAAACGCAATACCATTGATTCTGAACTTTTGTTAACCCTTAGTAAGGCATTGAACTATAACCTTTTTTCCTACTACGATGATAAAGAACCCATAGTTGGATTTCGAAGTGCAGAAACACATGAATGGCAAGTTAAAATTGACAACTTGGCCCATTCACTTTCTTTAAAGAATGATCTATTAAATGAGAAGGAAAAACTTATAAGAGCTCAAGAAAAATTGATAGCTGAATTGGAGAAAAAAGCAAAACCCAATAGTAATATTTAATTTCTTCGTCGAAAGAACTTATTTAAGCCAGTCATGCGTTACCTTGTATTGGTCCTCGTCTGCCTTTTTCGATGACGATTTCTTCCATGTATGGCCTCATCATCCACATCATTAGTTATATTAATCTGAATTTGTTCATTTGACACATTATGCGACTGCTCAATAGCATCTGACCGGATTGTGTTCCCATTCAGCGATACGGTATCAGTAGGAATAAACATTTCCAAATCCAAGATGTCCATTTCCATTCGTTGTTGCAGGCTGCCATTCTTTTGCATGTTGGCGTAAGCCATCGTATCCTTTAATTTTCTATCAAATTCAAATAAGCTGTCAAAGAGGCTTTCGCCACTTTGTTTAAATGCTACCCGGTCAAACTGGCCCATCTTTTTGGAGTGTTCCTCATTTCTACCACGTGAAGTATTCATCGGGCTTAGCTTAATGGTGTTTGTCGCATCTTTCCGACTAACGATGACCTGTATGTGCAATTGCTCCCCTTCTTTTCTGTCGCCACGTTTTTTAGCGCCTTGTTTAACTTCCGGATCATTGTGTGTGTAGTAGCGGTAGTTTTCCAATTTTGCAAACCACAATAGGTCTTCATGGCTGTTCACACCTTCCCTTTTAAAATTCTGTGCATAAGCATCCATTACCCGGACCGCAAAACTTTTCAATTGATCCTTTACGCCGTCATCTCCATATTGTTCCCGCAAAAAAGCGATCTCCTTTTGGCTGGGACTGATATTGACCAGGAAAAACTTGGCATCCGCTTTTCCTAGCTTGGCGATATTGTTATCAATTTTCTGCATGACGTCATAAGGGTCTATATTTATAGCACCGCCATTAAACCAATATTCAGTTTCCCGTTGTTTATCGAGCCGGTTCTCTTTTTCCAGGTAATGCACCAGCCTACTGCTGCTGCCTTTGTTTGCGGATTCCTTACTGTCACTGATATTAATGAACATATGCCTTAGATTTTATTTTATAATAATTTTATCTGTTCTTTCACTGAAGCGATCAGTTCTTCTTTTTCCCTGCCAGAAGTCATCATGGTAAACGCCTCCCTTAACCGGATGTAACTTTCCAATATCGATAGGAATTGTGCCTTCAGCAGTTCCTTGCTTTTTTGACCTTGCAGTATGGCTTCCATCAGTTTGGCTACTTCACCGGACATAGCCGCGAGGGCATGCTGATTATTTAATACATCCACATTATGATTGAGTACATCGGTGTTGAATCTTTCAATAACCTGCCGCTGCGATTCGCCAATCCTATCCATTAATATTTTCATTGGAACCAGCAGCATGGTTTCCTGTATTTTTATAAAGCCGATATACTGCTGATGGTTTTTTAACAGCGTGTTTTTAAGCAGTTCATCATTCAGGTCTACTGGATCTTTTTTGCTTTTATAAAAATAATCGACCATTTGAATAAAGACCTGCCGCTTGGTTCTGCCAAGTTTTAGAGCGATCTTTTCAAATTTCTGGTCAACTAAAATCGGATATCTAACTGATCTTATATTAATATCTTCCATTGTTCAAATCTTTGTGCTGGCATAAGACTTTATAGAGGGATATGCCTTTAAATACCTCTACAGGATACCACTGAGTATCCCTCTTTCTTCTTTTTTGCCGGTAAAAACGCGGTAAAGTATCCCCGGAGGATACGCAAAACCCCATTTGCAGCGCAAATGGCAAGCAAAGTAGGGCTCTGCCCAACTTCCGCTTGCTCCTTTTCTTGCATGAAGAAAAGGACAGTTGCACGGATTCATTTTTAGTGCCATAAGACAATCATTAAAAAGGCTTTGATTTTTTTCGTGTGGTAGCAATCTTTTCCAGAGTTTCCCGGCTGATTTCATCAGCGGTCTTTTTCCTGCCTGACTTGATCCATTCAGTAAGTTCTGAGCGATAGAAGTACAAGCGCTTTCCTTGTTTATTTACCGGGATTTCTTTCCGGCACACTTTACTGTATACGGTGGGTACAGCGAGGTCTAAAAATATAGCTGCTTTGGTGATGGGCATTATTTCTTCTTGCGCTGGCTGCTGTTGCTGCTGCCGGAGTAAAAGCTGTTCTATATTTTCCAGTTTATCTTGAATTTGACTTACCGCCTGGGGTAACTGGTCAAAGGTGAGTGTATCTTTCATTGCGCATTAATTTTGTTTAATGCTGCAATTGTAGGGAGTTGTTTTGCAGGGTTACAAGGGGGTTACTGGTAACCCCACTGCTACCCCCTCGTTTTTTTGTTATTTTTTGTTCCTGGGAACCGGTAGGATGAGAAATTTATCTTCTTTCTGCTCGATTTTTAGAATTGGAGATTTGCAAGGCCGCATGTTGGTCGAGATCAGGTCATTCAAATAGCCTTCTGTAAATTCACTGGTTTTGCCTTTCGGGGACACGTATAGGAATTTTGGGGCCAGCCATTTTTCGAGGTCAGCTTGCTGGCATCCTACGATTAAATTGGCATCATAAAGTTGTTTAAAGGCATCTGCCAGCTGATTACCATTGCCACGGAATATAAGCGGAGATTCTGGCGTTTGATCGTTAAGTAACAGTCTTTTTAACGTGACATGATCTTCAATAACAAAGTAGTCTTTAAGTACCTCATAAAATTGGCTTGACATACCGGCTGCAAAAGTTGGATAACGTATGGCACTTTTATTTGGTTCTGCGTTTGCCTGATCTTCATCTGAAAGGCGGTCATTTACATTTCCCTCTACAGGAAAGCCATTGGCCTTGCGAAACTCTTCATAGGTTATTTTAGATTTAGGGGGATTCAATCTCAATTCGATATCACGGATCAGTTCTCTTAAAAACGTTTCACGGAGCTTGATCGAATCAGCCAGGTCTTCGACAAACGCGCCGGTTATTCCAATGTCAGAGCTACTGCTTTGAAGATTGTGGACAATAAACAATTTGTCAAGGTCAATGGAAAAAATATAGTCGTCTTTATATTCTTGCAGCCATTCACTATGATGGTTGTGCCAATTCTTCCAAAGTAGTTTAATACGCTCCAAAACTTTCTGTAATTGTTCCAGTTGCAAGCTCATTAGGCCCTCTTCCAATGTCAGCAGGTCGATTAGCGCCATGTCTTTGAGTACCCTTAATTCGCTTTTATAAGAGAAAGAATCATAATAATTCGTTTCACGGGTAATATCGTAAGCATTCCCTTGCTGTCTTTTGATTTTATTAAAATCACTTGCGTCAACAACCTCCTGCTTGGTTACTCTAAGATTAAAAGTTTGTATGCGGGTTAGAAATTCCTTTAGATGCTTCATATCATTGCACTTTCAAATATAAATTTACAATTTAAATTTTTTATTGATTATGGTGCGTTAGACTTTACTAATAAGATACTCTTATACTATAATTTTTCAAAAGAACTTTTGCAGATTCTATTTAATAACTGGTGAGATTAATTTACTTTCAATTCTTTTTAGTGAAAAGTCTACATCTTTTGTAGCTTCTTCGAACGCTTCATCAGAATTCTCAAACGATGCGAAAACTAAGATTTGCTGGTCTTTATACTTTGAAAGCTCCTGCAAAAATGTCCTGAAATTTTCAATAGACATATCCTGTTGTTTCGGTTCGTCCAGTATTAATAACATTGGATGATTGGTTTTGAATTCAGTAGCAACCTTCAGTATGGAAGTAAAATAAGCCCATAAACATCTGATAAAATCACTGGCAGACGAATCAAATTTGATGTTATAGTACAATTGCTCACCGGCAATTTTTTGCGCTACAGGAAGATAACTATCATGTGAAATCCGAATTGCCTCGAAAGGTTTGCTCTGATAGTTAAATTTTTTCAATAAGGCTATGAAGTGATCTTTTAATGAATTAAGTTTTCGCTTATCTTCTGTAGAGAAAAAATCTTGTGGTAAATCGGTTTCATTTGATAAAATCCTTTCGTAGGCTTTTGATAATACCTTTAAATCTTCAATTAGTGCATTAAATTCCTCAATTACTTTACCTAAAAATTCAACACGTTTTCTAAGGTTTAAACGCTTCTCTATTTCTACAATTGATGGTAATCTCTCATCCTGGGTAAGTTCCTGTTTCAAGGTTCTTATAGACTGCCTAACGTCAGCAATTTGTGATTGATATTCAGAAAGTTTCTTTTGTTTTTCTTGGATGTTTCTCTTTTGTCCGTCCACATAGACTTCAATCATTTTCTGCTGAGCCTCAATGTATGCTATATTGTCTTCCAATCGCATTGCAGTTTGGTGGATTTCAATCGGGAGAAGTGAATCCCTTATTTCCTGGTGACAGGTTGGACAAATATCGGAAGCCGTTTCCGCTGGAAGATCAAAGCCAAGCTTTTTGACTTTTAAGGCACCTTTGTTTTTTCTCAAATCCTCCTGAACGGCTTCTAACTGCTTACCATACTGTTTTAGCTTGTCATAGTCATAATTTAGTTCCGGAGACAGCATTTCGTAGTTCAGCGAAAGTTGATTTAATTGGTTACCCAAGTTGTTGAGTGCAACCTGATTTTCATTAACTTTACTACCTACAGTCGATATTTCTATCTTATTTAACCCCTCAAGCTCTCTTTTCAATCGCTCATTATAATCAACAAGGGTTACCTGCTTGTCTTCTGCATCGTTAATTCCGATGAAAATTTCACCTGCGAAGTTTATAATTCGTGGGGTAGATTCCAAGCCCCTTAAACTCCCCCCGCTCTTTTCGGCAAGCTTAGAGAATTGTAAATAGAGGTTCTGCCACCGATTAGCCACATTTTGCTTCTCAAAGCTGAGTACTCGTTTCTTTTTTTCGTTTTCAAATACATCAAGAGCCAGAAGAAATTCTACTACCCTGCTCTCCGTATTACGCATTGAATAATAGGGCATAGTCGCAAAAAAATCAGACCATCCCGATTTTTGCTCTAAAATGAAAGCAGGGGCAATTTGCTGTACGTACATTTTAGCAAATTCACCTTGTGTGTTTACCGTTTCAGGTAAGCTCCATTTAAGGAATTCTGCCAGATATAAATGAAATCCATAAATGTCATCTGTTGCACCACCTTTATCGTGAATGAACATTGGCCGGCTGTTTAGCGTTTTGTTTTCGCCTGTTATGAGCGCGCCATCATAAACATCTACGAGTTGTGATTTACGCCCGGGGGTGGTAACACCCCTTCGAATCGTAATAATGCTTTCATTTTCAATTTCCAGGTATACATAAGACTGGACAATTTGATGGAATTTATCTTTTGGAAATTCTACCTGATCTTTTAAAGCAGATTGCATCGTCTTTTCGTTCTTGCCGCCAAGAAGCTCTTCAAAACCAAGCGCGTAGATAATGCTCTGAAACAAACTGGATTTGCCAGAACTGTTATCACCTCTAATGATGTTCAGGCCATTGTCAAACTGAAACTGAGCGCCATACAACCCACTTGTTGTATTTACTTCTAATTTAACTGCTTTAATTTTCAACATAAAAAAGGGACCACTGTTTAGTCATTGTGTTAATTCTACTGTCAGTAATGGTATTCTTACCAAGAGATCTTAGAAAAGCTTTCTCATCGACCAGAAGTTCATTATCACTCATTATCATATTAAAAAATTGCAACCCCTTTTCAGTGGACAATTGGTAATTTTTTCCGTCTACGATATCACATATTTTCTCAGCTGTTGCCAGTTGTAAGGCTCTGTTTAACGCCGGTTCAATTCCCCAAACTGAAAATTCCCCTACAAAATTTTTGCTTATATAATCAGCAAGCAAAGCAGTATGCTTTTTTGAGGCCAATGCCCAAGAAAACAAGTGTAACTTTAACAAACTTGCCTTGTCACTCCTGCAACATAATTTAAGGATGAGTACTATAATAGCAATTTTATACATTGGCCGATAATCAGCTGGAATGGGTATTGGCCGTTTAGTAAACGAGAGTTTTTTTATAAAAAGATCTTCCATTATTCAAAGCTTATAGGGCAACGCAGAATCCAATCAGACATTACATAATCCGTTAACCGATCTATCATAATGTCGTCCAAGTAAGAAAATGTCTCTTTTAATTTATTCTTTAGTTCTGCTTCAATGTCATCATAAAGTTTATTGTTATCCCCGCTGAAAACCGCACACTTATCTTCAACACGTTTTTCAAACTGAGAAATAACCTTTACGAACTTCTCATACTGGTCCTGAAAACTTTCTTTCCATTTGCGGACCATCAAATCACCATTTAGGAAGTTAGCAACGGTATTTTGAGTTAGTTTATTGACTTTATTGTCAAATGTCG
>JANXVH010000011.1 GCA_025351765.1 Pedobacter sp. | reverse complement strand
CTATCAGGAGTTACTTGAGGGGCATCAATTCATTAGAACACACCAGTCGCACCTCATTAATTTTAGAAAAATTACTGCCTATGTAAAGACAGACGGTGGCTACATAGCGATGGAAGGTGGGGGACAAGTACCTATTTCAAGACAAAAGAAAGATGAGGTTTTGGGCAGAATATTGCGGTAAACCATTCAGGTTGCCAATCATGCGATTGGTAACATAACGGCATTAATGCAGGCATGTAATAATATGCTATATTTCGATCAATTGGTTATACCCCATTTTTCCGAAAAAAAATAGGGAGCCGCTTCACCGTGATTAGCTAAGTTTCCAGTCGGGTCTTTCGAAGTGACAGGTATATCCATAAGGATTTTTCTGAAGGTAATCTTGATGCTCTTTCTCTGCGTTCCAAAAATCAGCGGCAGGAACAACTTCCGTTACAATCTTCCCTGGCCATACTCCCGATGCTTCCATTTCCTCGATCAGCTTTTCTGCAGTGTCTTTTTGTATTTCACTCAGATAAAAAATCGCAGAGCGATAGGACGTACCAATATCATTTCCTTGTCTATTTCTCGTAGTTGGATCATGGATTTGAAAGAAATATTCCAATAGTTTGCGATAGGAAATCTCCTCCGGATTGAAAATGATCTCAATACCTTCAGCATGTGTTCCGTGATTTCTGTACGTTGCATTGGGAACGTCACCACCCGTATAACCAACTACGGTTGATATTATGCCGGCTTGCTGGCGAATTAGTTCTTCTACTCCCCAGAAACAACCGCCTGCGAGAATGGCTTTTTCAGTACTCATATAGGTTAAAGTTTAATAAAATGAAGGTACGATCATCTCGTGTAACAGACAAGTCAAGAAAATGTTTAATTGCTAACCGCTATCTTAGAAATGGAACAGCTGGTTGATAATAAACTTTCTTATTCTGGTAGCTTCTTATGCTGTTGAAAATAACAACAACAAAATTGACAGCATAAAGCAATGGAATAAGTATTACCAGTAACCCGAAGCCTCCAATGCCAAGGCTACCTATACCAAACCATCCGAAGAAAGTGGAAGCAACAGATGGAAAAAAGATGAGCATGATGGGCAGTAGGTAGAATAACGAGATAATAATACACCAGGAGATTTGGAAGTTTAGCAGCTTCTTGCCTATTTCATTGACGCTTCTAATCTTGTCTTTTTTGAGCATCCATAATGCCAATGGAACAACAATACCTAAAATTGGAAAAGCAATAAAACTAAGCGCAGACAAGTTGAGCAAGGTAATAAAACCTTTATCTTCGGTTTCCGTCCAGTCAATCAATTCATCTGGGGTAATACCTAGGGCTTCAGCTAATCTTTGGAGGGTATCACCTCGTGGTTCTGTTTCTCCACCTTCAATTCTTTGAATTGTTCTAAGACTCAGTTGAGACTTTTCTGCCAGTTCATCCTGACTCACTCCTTTACGAGCCCTTAATTCTTTAATGCGTTTTGCTAAGTCTGTATTTTTCATGTTTGAACGTTTTTTGTACATAGCAAAGGTAATATGGGAATTAATATTGATTTGCGACTTGTTTACGACATATTTACGTCATACATGTCCAAAATACGTTAAAACAGGATGCAGTGTGTTTTTTACTAACGGTAGCCCATTGCCTGCAGATCGAAGAGTTCAGCATACCTACCTTTTTTATCAATCAGTTCTTCGTGGGTTCCAATCTCAACCAGCTGCCCTTTTTCAAGTACTAAAATACGATCTGCCATACGCACTGTAGAAAAACGATGTGAAATAAGTACGGCAGATTTGCCTTTTGTCAAATCAGCAAACCTTTGAAATACTTCATATTCCGCCCGCGCATCTAAAGCCGATGTAGGCTCATCAAGAATAAGCAATTGCGCATCTTTCATGTATGCCCTTGCTAGTGCTACTTTTTGCCATTCGCCACCAGAAAGTTCTACACCATCGGCAAATTTCTTGCCTAGCATTTGATCATACTTATCGGGTAATTTTTCTGCCAGCACATCAGCTAAACTCAATTGGGCAGCTTTAATAATCAGATTTCTGTTATCAACTTCTCTAATGTTGCCCACAGCAATATTTTGAGCGAATGTCATCTGGTAACGAAGGTAATCTTGGAAGATTACTCCAACATGCATTCTAAGTTCGGTAAGATTATATTCCTTTAAATCGATACCATCCAGCAAGATTTGGCCCTCTGTAGGATCGTAAAGTCGGGCCAGCAATTTAACTAAAGTTGTTTTTCCTGCACCGTTTTCGCCTACGAGTGCAAGCTTTTCACCTGGTGAAAGTGTAAAGCTGAGGTGTCGGTTTGCCCAGCGGTCTGAATTTACATACTGAAAACCAACGTTATTAAAAGTAAAACCTTGTTTAATAGGATTAGGAAAAGACAGGGCTTTACCAGACTGTTTTATCTTAGGTTGAATCTCAAAAAAATCAAAGAAATCCTGAAGGTAAATGGCTCCCTGCGATACTACCGTAAATCGGGTAAGTACCCCTTCTAATAAACCCCTCATCTGCCTAAAAGAGGCTGCAAGAAATGTAAGGTCTCCAATTGAAATTAGACCATTTATTGCTTTAATAATGATAAATATGTATGCGCCGTAATAACCCGCACTACCCATAATTGCAAAGAAAGTACCCCATGAAGAACGCTGTATAGATAGTCGTCGGTTATCGTTATAAAATTTTGAAGACAAAACCTGATAACGATTTATTATGAAATCTGAAAGATCAAATATTTTTACCTCTTTAGCTGTTTCATCACTTGCCCCCAGAAAGCGCACGTAGTCTAGTTCTCTCCGCTCTGGAGTTTGCTGACGCGAAAGTGCATAACTCCGATCATTGAAATGAGATTCGCCTAAAAACGCAGGTACAATAGCGACTAGTAGAAGCAAAATAAGCCAGGGATTGAAAAGCATTAATCCTCCTGCAAGGAAACCCATGGTAATCAGATCTTGTATTTGGCTGAGTACTTGGGATAGTAAAATGGTTCGGCCTAGCGTTTGTTGACGCGCCCGTTCCAATTTATCGTAAAAAATGGCATCTTCAAACTGATCAAGGTCTAAGGTAGCTGCATGTTTCATAATCTTAACGGAGGTATGATTAGAAAACAGATCGCCAAGCAGGCCATCCATTAGTGTAATTGCCCTACTTAGCGTATCTGAAAGGATAGCAAGAACAAATTCCAATACCACGAGTTTCCAAAGGTAAGCTGATGATTCCGTACCTGGATTGTGACTTAATTTAACGACTTCATCAATTATTAGTTTTCCAACGTATAGTATAACAAGAGGAGTGGCAGATTTTATAATGCGTAGAAGTGCATTAACAATCGTCATCTTTTTACTGGTTTGCCAAACCATTTTAAAAAACTCTGGTAGGTTTTTTAAAGCATTTATTCTTTCTCTAAATGTTAGGGTTGTTGGTTTTTCAGGAGTACTAATTTTAATCTTCTCAAATAGCTGTTTCCAGTTCATGCTGGAAAATTACAGAAACGTTTTACTGGAATATGGAAGAATCGTTATTTTGACATTGGTTAAACTTACTATTCATGTAATACTAAAATCGCTTTTACCGATTTGTTCATTACCTGATTTACCGTGCTTGTAGTGAACATCCTATATATAATGTTATGATGATGTTTAACCAAACAAAGAATGTCCGTATGATTGGAACGTATAAAATCCATTATACCATTTGGAGCACTATTGTCGCTGATGTAATTGAAATCTATCCCTGTATTAGGAAACAATTCCCTTATTGCTCTTTCGCCTGTTTGAATGTGGTTTTTGTCTGATTTCTCCGCTACATATAATACTTGCATTTTTTGAGAAATTGCACCTTTAAGCATTTCTTTAAGTGCATTTACGTCTTTTGCAGAAAGTGTCGTTTCATAATCAGTTGCCAGGGTAATAATAGGGAAGCTAGGAAAGTTACTTTCTAAGGGAACAATCAGTGTTGGAATACGCATTTTGGTAACCATCATACTGGCATTGCTACCTACAATACCAGTAATCCCAGTAGATCCGGTTATTCCCATCACTAAAAGCTCAATTGGATGTTCTTTAATATATTTAGAAATAACCGACTTCAAAAATCCAACGTCGCATATGGAAAAGATATTAATATCGGTATACCCACCTTTCAGGCTTATCCTTTTTACCCATTCATCAAGAGCTTCTTTTTTCTTTGCATAGTAATCCTCTATAAAAATAGCATTATATGTGCTATTATTAATACCCTCGGTGGGATGTATAGCATGAACCGCAACCACTTCCATTTTAAGAATCTTAGCCAGGGCCAGCGCATAAGACATTGCATTTTCTGCGCTATTGGAGAAATCTGTTGCTACAAGTATTTGTTTCATTTTCTTTAATATAAGGGATCAAACTGACAATGGTAATTGACATTATACGAATAGATGAAAAAGCATAAACAATAATCCTGCTAAGATTATGGAAACAGGCAGCGTAAGTACCCATGCTAAACCTATGTTCTTTAGCGTTCCGCTGTTTAAATTCTCTTTGCCGCCAGATGCAACCATAGCTCCGGCAATACCGCTAGACAATACGTGCGTAGTGCTTACAGGCAAACCAAACGCTGTACTTAAACCTATAGTTGATGCAGCAACAATTTCGGAGGTTGCGCCTTGAGCATAATTCAAATGCTCATTACCTATCTTTTCACCAATGGTAACCGCAATTCTTTTCCACCCAATCATTGTTCCTAAGCCCAAAGAGATAGAAATTAATGCAATTACCCATATTGGAGCAAATTCCACCACACTAGACAACTGGTGGGTAACTTCAGTTAAAGTAGCTTTTTCCTTTTCACTATTTACAATAGTTTCATCGGTTTTTATCTCTTTAATTATTAGTACCAAATGTTGCAGTTCCTTCCTGAATTTATATATTTTCAACTTGTCAACATTATTTTTTAACATCAAATGCTTCCTTGTAGATGCAATTGCATCATTAAAATTTATGATTTTAATATGGTTTGCAATTGTGCCTGTTTTGCCTTTTAAAACTGATTCTGCACGATTCATCTCCTCAAGTATTTTTTGATTGGACACGGCATGATTTACCGCAAATTTTGCAGGGAGAAATGCTATCAAAATCAGCATTAGCAATCCTACACCTTTCTGACCGTCATTACTGCCATGAAAAAAACTCACTAAGGTACAGGTAGTGATCAACAAGACCCTGATTAATAGGGGTGGCCTATCATTTTCACCACGTGGTATATGGAATAATGCATGATATTTAACTACATGCTTTAAGAAATACATCAAAAGCATAGCTAATCCAAACCCAATAATAGGCGATAATATTAGAGAGAGGCCAATTTCTTCTGCCTTCCCCCAATTTACACCAGCTCCCCCATAATACCAGGTAAAAGCCAGCCCGGCGCCAATCATTGAACCAATCATGGTATGAGAACTGGAGCAAGGTATTCCAAGGTACCATGTGCCGAGGTTCCAGGTAATTGATGCCAAAAGTATAGCGAGTACCAGGCAAGCACCAATACCTATAGGTAAAGTCATCAATGCATCAAGAGGTACCAATTTCAATATACCCATTGCAACCGCAATTCCTCCAGTAAATACTCCAAGAAAGTTCCATATTCCAGACCATGGTATTGCGATAGATGGTTTTAATGCTTTTGTATAAATTACAGTGGCTACTGCGTTGGCAGTATCATGAAATCCATTTACAAATTCAAAACAAATAACGGCTAAAATGCAAATGGCGAATACAATAAGCAAAGGGGTACTCAAGCCAACCTCGCCAAAAAAGGGGATAACAGTACAGAGTGACAACAACATAAATGTTTTTAGAAAATCCGGCAGACATATTTCATCTGATTATTCAAATAACCTAAAAAGATGTTGTGTTAACGTTTTCTTAACATTATGAAATTGTTATCGTTTAAAAAATCCCTGCCGGCCACCAATTTCTGTAAGAAAAAGAAATCGTTAAGATTACGTTAAATGATTGATTAGTCACATATATGCGGGCATTGCGGGTTAAATTTGAAACTAAACATTATTACTGGACATACGATATGAGAAGAATTAAAGTAGCGTTTTTTGCCGAAATTTTAACAGCAGATTTTGATGGTGCCTCTCGTACCATGTTCCAGCTAATCGATAGAATTGACAAAACTAGATTTGACTTTCTCTTTATTTGCGGTGTAGGACCGGATTATATCATGGGTTTTCCTACGTTTAAGGTGCCCGTTATAAGTTTGCCAATAAACACCAACTATACAATGGCGTTACCCTTGTTGGCCAGAAAGCGTTTAAAAATTAGGATTAAGGATTTCGCGCCTCAAGTTGTACATATTGCAACACCATCCTTACTTGGCGCTTTTGCTTTAAAATACGCAAACAAACGGAACATACCGGTTATTTCTATTTACCATACCCATTTTATTTCTTATATAGATTACTACTTCAAACATGCTCCCTTTTTAATAGGGAAAGTAAAGCAAACAATTGCCGGGACACAGAAGGCATTTTATAACCATTGCGACAATTTGTATGTGCCTGCAGAAAGCATTAGAAAATCTCTAAATGAAATGGGTGTTGAGGATAGCCGCATTACGATTTGGAAAAGGGGGATTGACACCAATCTGTTCTCGCCCAAACACAGGGATACGCAACTCATGGAGAAGCTAACGGGCAACACACTTCCAACTATAATTTTTGCCAGTAGGCTGGTATGGGAAAAAAACATTGAAACCCTTTTTAAAATCTATAAAAGAGTACAAGAGTCTGATTTACAAGTCAATTTTATGATTGCTGGAGATGGGATAGGCATCAAAGCTTGCAAGGACAAGATGAAAAATGCAATCTTTACTGGCAAAGTAAATCATGAAACCCTGGCTATTCTATACGCAAGTTCAAATCTATTTTTATTTACTTCTATTTCTGAAACCTATGGTAATGTAGTGCTTGAAGCAATGGCTTCGGGCCTCCCTTGCGTTATTGCTGATGGTGGGGGTTCGGCAGATTTTATTGAGCAGGGTGTTAATGGTTTTAAATGTAAGCCAACTAACGAGGAAGATTATTTCGCAAGAATTACACAACTGCTTTCTGATGGTTCTATGAGGGACAAATTTATTGACGAAGGTTTAAGCTATAGCAAAAAGTTAAGCTGGGAACAACTGGCTCAATACTATTTTAACGACCTTGAAAGGTTAAGCTCTGGTTTAGAACTAACGCCAGGGCTTAGTAAAATATGAAGAAGGGAATAGTTATTATCCTCTCCATTTGTCTGCTCATTTCATTGTTTGTTTTTGTACGCGGAACGGATCTGCACAAAGTGATGAATGCTATAAGTAAAGTGGGTTTCAAATTTATTTTTTTGCTACTACTTACATTTGCTGCTTATATTTCCGCTACAATAAGCTGGAAGTATACCCTGGGTAGCGATTTTGGTAAGGTACCCATTTGGAGGCTTTTTCTAATCCGTCATATTGGTGAAACCGTAAGCTTATTCAACCCGGCAAGTATTATAGGGGGTGATGCTGTAAAAGGAATTATGCTGGCAGATTATGAAATATCAAGAAGGAGCGTAGTCTTATCTGTTTTTTTATCCCGACTGATACTGATCTCTACTCAGCTACTAATTTTTATTGCAGCACTTCTTTTTTTGTGGATTAAAAATCCCCTGATGGCAAACGATCCTATAAATAGTACTGCTACTTCAGGCATGCTGCCGCTACTCCGTTTAAAATGTAAAGTTCTACGAACAAAGGTGAGAAGTCTATTTAAAGACTTGCCAATAATTTTAAAGGAAAATAAGCAAATGCTCGCAATTTCTGGGGTTTTTGCATTGTTACATTGGTTGTTCGGGTCTTTTGAATTTTACTTTATCTTAAAATTTATTGGAATTAAGGTAACGGTTATACAAGCATTGGTAGTAGATATGGGAGTTGTATTCTTCAAAACTGCAGGAGCATTTATTCCCGGACAGCTGGGCGTTGAAGAGTATGGCAATCGAGTAATGTTGTTGGCAATAGGGGTTTCTGGTGCTGATGTTTGGATCACCGCATCTATTTTAAGAAGGGCAAGACAGGCAATATGGGTAGCTTTTGGTATTGCTGTTTACTTCATCGTATTTCATAAACGTAAGGCCATACTGAAAATTTGATATGGAAATATTATTTGTCAGTCACAAATACCCCCCATCAACAGGGGGTATGGAAAAACAAAGTTATGAGCTGATTAAAGGCATGACTTCTTTGACCAAGACCCATCACATTGTTTACAACAATAAGGAAGGTAGGTTTAGTTTTTTTTTCTTACTGGGAAAAAGAATAAGAAATACAATTAAAGAAAATCCGGGCATTGCTATTATCCATTTTAACGACGGACTAATTGGTGCGTTTAGTATGCTTCATTTTGGGTACAGTCATTTAAAACGCACCGTAACTTTACATGGATTAGATGTTGTTTTTCCAGGCATAATTTATCAAAAAATTATCCTTCCAAAGTTCAATAGGTTTAATCTTGTTTTTGCAGTAAGCAATGCCACAGCAAACGCTTGTCGTATTCGAGGAATTGAAAGCGAGAAAGTAGTTGTGGTAAACAATGGTGTTTCAAATGCTGCAAAATGTATAAAGTCCAACTTTGATGTATCTAGTTTCCTACTAGCGCAATACCAAGTTGATATAAAGCATACCAAGTTGTTGGTAGCAATAGGTCGCCCGGTTAAACGCAAAGGATTTTCCTGGTTTATTAAAAACGTGATGCCTAAACTTAACGATGATTTTATTTTGTTGCTGATTGGCCCGGTACCAAAGGAAGGAGGCATTCTTAACAGGATAGTAAATAATATGCCTTTTATACTCCGCAATAAGATTGAATTATTCCTTGGTGCGGCAAGTGACGAAGGTGAGCTAAAAGGGCTGCTGAAAAACAAGCTCAATAGCAGAAATGTGTTCCGACTGGGCAAATTGCCTATCGAACAAATGGATGCAATTTTAGGAATAGCTTATGCTTTTGTGATGCCAAATATTGAAATAGAAGGAGATATGGAGGGCTTCGGTTTAGTATGCATAGAAGCCGCATTGAAGGGTACTCGGGTAATCGCATCGGCTAGTGGAGGTATTACCGATGCCATAACTCATGGCAAGAATGGAATTCTTTTACCGCCAGGACACATAGCCAGCTGGATCCATTATTTAAACCTAAAATCTGATGATAAAGATTCAATCTGTTTGCCAACTGCTGATGTAATCAAATTCACTACAAACCGGTTTAGCTGGGAAAAGATGTGTAACGAATATTTATCGCATTTTTTAAAACTATAAGCTTTTTAACGTAAAAAGCCCGCATTTTTATAAATGCAGGCTTTAAATGTCTAAAATGATAATTATAAACTCACCATTGCCTTTACAAGTTAATTATTGCCAGCCGATATTTTGTCCCAATGCTGGGTTTTTTTGATAGTCCGCCTGAGGAATAGGGTTTATGAGGCAATTGGAAGAAGCCAAAAAGCAATCGACAATGGAGAAAGAAAAAACGATAAGCAGAATATTAGCAATTGGCCCGAGCTATTAACTTGGTAAAACTTTTTGAGCTACAGTTATTCTGCAATGTGTATGAAATTTGGAAGACGTCAGGAGGTAGGGTATAGGTATTGTCACCTATGTGATAGAGTGGAACCTGTACAGTACCCACCGTTCCCGTAATACTTGTTATGGATGTTCCATCGGGAATATTCAAAGTGATATTGACATTTTCGCTGGCACAATTGGTCGTAGGATAGAAAGAAAAAGAAGAAGAAACGGGAAGGCCGACCTGTATATCGTTCTTGACCACTTCAGAGCTCCCGCATGCCGTAGTGATGGTTGCGGTCAATGTCCCTATGCCATCTGAAGTTTTTGCTACATTTACCGGATTGACATTATTTGCGCCAGATATGCTTATTTTTCCCGTAGCTGTCCAAATCACGGTTGCTCCAGTTGGTAGATTGATCAAAGTATAGGTTCCCGATGTGCAGACGTAGGATGGACCAGTGATTACTGAATCTACACATTCGCATAAACAACTTGCATTGGCTACACTATTACGAATAACGTTTCCGGGTTGTGGTCCAAAGCCGAGACTGAAATTTATACCTACACTTTGCAGGTGACAATAGCTCATAATAGTACCACCCGCAGAAGGAATGCTAGGGACTGGACATCCTCCTTCTGTTCCTCCTGCACATCCATCAATAGCCGTATTGTTGCCATTCCAAACACATGCGTGTGTGTGTCGAGAGCCAAATAGATGACCAAATTCGTGGGTTATGACATATACTGTCCAACTGTAAATGGGAACATTAGAAAAATTATTTTGGATCATCGAAACAGCTAACTGTCCAGATGTGGAGGGATTACATAAGCCATCAAATCCAGCTGCCTTACCTCCTCCAATTTCGGTTCTAAAGGTCAACAAATGCCCTAAATCCCCAGTAAAAGATGTTCGATTTGATTGGAATTGTGTTAATAATCCACTTGTCGTTGTTGCTGTATATGGATCTGGTGTATTCCAAACAAATATTTCTGAAATTCTTGTTTCGATATTTTCATTTTGGTACAATGTTGCAACTTGATTAAATATACCAGAAATAAAACTTTCTACAGCCCCAACACTTCCTCTTGTTTGAAAAATATCGTACTCTGTTTCAAAATATAATCGAACACATAAATTCTTCGATAACATTGCAGATTTTGATTTTTGAAGCAAAACAGTTTTGTCGTAATCAGATAGCCCGTCATCTATTGTATCACAGTTAAAACTCAATTTGTGCTTCAAATTCTTATCGGCATAAAAAATATGTTTACCAAGCTTACTATCTAACACCAGGTTAAAATTTCCGGTACTTGTGGCAATTACTCCCATGATCTCTTTTTCTAGGAAACTAATAGCTACAAGGCTATTAGGGTCATCTCTGATAATTCCTCTATAGTGTTTAATATTCTTGTTTGAAGAAAGTTTTTCGCCGTCACTTGTGATAACCATATAGTTGTAAAATGAAAGTGGCACTTCAAGCAACTCAATATATAGCTGTTCAGACTTTGATGGGATAGTAATCAATATAGCTTCACTGAAACTAGAAAGAGGAATCTGTTCATAATCGATGAAGCTCACCTCGCTAGGAGCTGCAAAATAACTTAATACGTCGTGATTACCAGTGGATAGTTTAAAGAAGGATGTAAGCTCATTAAAAACTACTTTTTGTTTTTTTGCAATTTGTATCTTTTCGTATAATAAATTTTCCATATTCAATCATTTTTATGCTAAAAAATTATGTTCCAGATTATTTGCTGACTTTTCCATACTTTATTCAACCCGAATAAAGTATAAAATATTTCCATCAAGAGAGGAATCATCCAATACCATGTTGTTGTTTTGGATACCACATGCGATACTCGTTTTCTCAATTTTTACTGTATATTCTTCTTTTATCCCTTCGTAAAGTTTGGTGTCTTTAAACTCGAAAGGGTATTGCCCCTCAGCATAACCAAGATTATCCTCGGAAGTTCCGGTAACAATTAGTACACCTCCCTCTTGAAAATCATACTCAATATTACTACATGAGTAATCCTTCGTTCTTGGATTATTAAATACTGCTTTAGCTTTAACCAACTTCCATTTGCCTACTATATTATTGTCTGGACCTTCCTTTGCAACTATGGGACATTGTAGGCTATCTTCTTCCAATTTATCTTCTTTTTGACATCCCAACAACAGAGGCAATGCCATAATACATACCGTCCAAAGTAAGTATATCGGTTTTATAACAATATGTCTTTTCATCTTTTATTATAGTTTATATCAAATTCAGTGAGCGGAAATAAGGAGTATATGACCAAGTGTCTGATGATCAATAATTAAATGTACAATTTTTATCGCTTTGACCCAAATAATTATTGTTGTAACGAAAATAATGTATTAAACGCTACAAAGGGTATGAAGATGTACAAAAGGATTTGTTCGCCATCAAAGCAATGAATTATAAGGCTCCGAAGTTTTCAAAAATCGGAAGTCTTGTTTATCTGAAATAAACGGAATTGTTTGGGATTTTTATCTATGATAGTGATTTTAGTAAAATTTGAGAGTAAATTAGAGAAAGCTTTGGTATGCTTTCTACCTTCCGTCTAAATAAGTCGACATAAAATAAATATAAAATAAAGAGAATCTAAATATTTTACTCGCTTTTTATGCTTGTTTTATACAGGTATCCAACAGGTTTCAATCGGTTGGAATTGGTTAAAACCCGAACAATACGCGAATGAAATGCGAAGGAAACCCGAACCAAATCAATATTTACCCTTAATATTAACTTAATAATATCTTTACTTACCCAGAAGCACTCCTTAACCCATTCAAAACGCTTGCAAAGCGGATCTTGAATGCAGATTATACTATTGCGGGTTTATTTCATACCGTTACCAAATAATAAGTTTTGCTAGTTAATAAATGTTGATTATATTAGTGAATTATTTAACTTAAATATATAAAAAAATGGCGTTCTCAGAAGACGGACTGTTTGGAAAGACAAACGGTAAGATTGGCAATTTGGTTTATTACCAGCGAATGGGCAAAAATGTAGTCCGTAGGGTTGGTAAAACTTTAAAACCTGCAACTGAAGCACAGCTTCGCTGCAGGATGGAAATGGGCGTAACCAGCGCTTTTCTAAAACCGTTAAAAGGTTTTGTATACGTCGGTTTTGCTCACGAAGCAGCAAAGCTAAATCAGATGGTTAACAATACCGCAAATTCCAATATCAAGTTAAATGCTTTAAAAGGTAGTTATCCCGACATAACGATCGACTTTCCTAAAGTTTTGGTAA
Organism: Pedobacter sp.; assembly: GCA_025351765.1. GTDB lineage: Bacteria > Bacteroidota > Bacteroidia > Sphingobacteriales > Sphingobacteriaceae > Pedobacter. The sequence continues at coordinate 3,183 of JANXVH010000011.1, read as the reverse complement.
GCAAGGGAGATCTCAAACCTGCAGAAAACCCCAAAGTTGAGAAAGTACCTGAAGGTCTCAAATTTACTTGGGATACTACACCTGATATGGCATGGCCTGAATTGACTGATCAGGCGATGTTATTGGTTTATTTCCCGGCAGACGGTAAAGCCCTTTATAATATGTTTGGGGCCAATAGGATAGGAGGGACTGCCTTGCTTGAAATGGCGGATCCTATGTTGGTAAAGCCAATGGAAGTTTACATTTCCTTTATTTCGGCAGATAGGAAGCAGATAGCAAATAGTTCTTATGTTGGTAATATTAACGAATAAATAATATGGGCATACAGAAAGACGGATTGCTGGGCTTCGTTTACGGTAAAGTTGGGCCATCTATAGGAAGGCGCTATCGTGGCATTAATATGCTGACAGGCCCTTATGAATACAACGGACGACCGTTTACCAATAAGCAAATGATCCAGCAATATAAGCTGGGCTTGCTAAACGGTTTTTTAAGTTATTTTTCTACTGAAACTAAACGTGGTTTTAGAACTTCCTCCAAATCAAAAACTTCCGCTAATGTGGCCTTTTCGTATAATCACCCCAATGCGTTTATTGTTAATTTTGATGAAGACGGCACAACCATCACAGATTTCGCCACGCAGATAGATTTAAACTACCCAAAATTGGTTTTAAGTAGGGGAGATATATTTGAAGCAAATTGTCCGGCTATTACCCTGGTTAAAGATGTTACCTACAAATGCAGCTGGTTGCCTTCGCCCCAGTCTGATTTTAACAGGGCTACGGATATGGCTACACTTTTGGTTTGGGATGACAATGAAGGGAAATCTATTCATTTTAAAAGCCAGGCAACCAGAGGCAGCCTTGGCTTTAATTTTACCCTTCCAGACGAGACCAAAAATCATGAGTTACACTTTTACCTGTTATTTAGCAATGAAAGCGGCAAATTAGTGGGTGACACGACCTACCTAAGCATCTATTGATGCATTATATAGCTCGTACCAGTCCTGATGATCAAGGTCAATAGAAAATGCATTCGTTGCATTTTTTATACGCTGCTCGTTACGCGTACCCAATAATGGGAGCGCGCCTAATTTTACCAACCAGGCTACGGCAAGAGATTCTATATCTGCGTTATATTTTAGACTCAGTTCTTCTAACTTCTGACGAACCGCTACGGCATGTTTATCTGTTCCAATTGCAATCCTACCTTCAGCCAGGGGAGCATAGGCAAGAGGACGCATATAACGTTGCTTAATATAATCCAATTGCCCATTGTCTAGGGCCTGTGTGTTTAACAGATTTAGTTCGATGTGATTGGTTACAATAGGTTTTGTTAAGTAAGAGGCGAGGAGCTGGTGCTGAAAAACAGAAAAGTTTGAAACACCGATATTCTTGATTTTACCAGATTCTTTAAGTTTATCGAGCGTCAAAGCGGTTTCTTCCAGGTTAGATATGGGATCTAGTCGGTCTAAAAGAAAAACATCTACATAATCAGTCTTAAGACTCTTTAGGGAATGTTCAACACTTGCTAATATATGTGCCGCAGAAGTATCATAATGTTTAGTCCTTATCTCTTGGTTATGAGAACCCGGAACTTTCAAACCACACTTTGTAAATAAAACTACTTCTTCTCTTTTAAAGACTTTTTCCGTCATTAACTTACCAAATAAAGTCTCCAATTGGTAAGAACCGTAGCTGTTACTATGTTCAAAAGTATTAATACCTAAATCCAGACAAAGATTTACTATTTGCCTTAAATCACTTTCATTGTATGTCTCGTCCCACCTGTAAAACCCATAAACGGCTGGTGATACCTTAACTCCTGCGTCACCTAGATATATTTTCTTCATGTAATGTTATTATTGATCCGCTTTAATTTTAGTAAATACCTGTAGTTCATATTAGCTAGAGGTATAACCACGAAATTAAGAATAAAAGTATAAAATAGGCATGAATAATAAAGTTATTGGTCATCCTCTACTACCAAATCTTCACACAACGGTAGGGTAAATTTGAACTTAGTTCCTTTTCCTATCTCGCTTTCTATGATTATATCACCGCCAAGTTGCAAAACAAACTCTTTAACTAAAAGCAATCCTAAACCACTTCCCTTTTCCTGATTTGTACCTTCTACAGAAACGGAATTATAAATTTCAAAAAGTGTATTCCTTCTTCTTTCAGACATCCCAGTTCCTTTATCCTCTACACAAATCTCTACCATTTTTTCCTTTTCTTTAGCCGAAATTTTTATTGCTTCACCGCCAAAAGGAGTGTATTTGATAGCATTTGTGATGATATTCTGAAGAATAGATCTCAGCATGAATTCATCACCAATAACTTGAATATTACCAGGAATGTGGTTTTCTAAAGAGATTTGTTTTTGGCTACTAAAAGAGCGTAGCAATTCTAAAGACTCATCAATTTCAACTGCTAACTCCATTTTGCAAAGATTAAATCGTGATTTTTCACGTTGTTCCATTGCCCAATCAACTAACTCATTCAACTGCTGCAACATTTTTTTAGCGGTTTGATGAATAATTTTTGAAAGTGATTCTACTTGCTTCTCCTTTATTCTGTTAATATTTTTTGTTAAAAATTCTGAAGACATTAATATGGAGCTTAAAGGATTTCTTAAATCATGAGAAATAACTGAAAGAAACCTGTCTTTTGAGAGGTTCAACGCTTTCAGCTCATTATTTAGTCCTTCTAATTTGGCGGTACGCTCTGCAACTCTATTTTCTAATTCAGAATTTAGGTGTACCAAATCGTTATTAACAGCTATTAATTTTTCCTCTTGTTTTCTAAGCAGTTGGGTTTTCTTAAATAGCTCAGCAAAAACCGCAACTTTTGCCCTCAGTATTTCTGGGTTAAATGGCTTTCTGATAAAATCTACGGCGCCCGCTTGATAACCCTTAAACATGGCCGCTTCTTCGTAATCATGAGCGGTAATAAAAATGATTGGAACGTTTTTTAACCGGTCTCTCTGATAAATAAGTTCTGCGGTTTCGTAGCCATCCATTATTGGCATTTTTACATCTAATAAAATGAGGTTGAAATCCTGCTCATTCAACAAAATTCTTAGTGCTTCTCTACCTGATGATGCTTTGGAAAAAGTATAGCCTTCTTTCTCCAGCACTATCTCCATAGACATCAGATTGTTCTGATTATCATCAACAAGGAG
>JANXVH010000008.1 GCA_025351765.1 Pedobacter sp. | reverse complement strand
AAAAAAAATCAACCCAACCAAAATATTATAACAATTAATAAATACACAAACCTTAACTGCCTTAATAACAATAAGAAAAAATTGAAAAATTAAAAACAAAATGCCTAAACGCTTGTTTCTATTTGCCATATTACCATAGTATTCTATTATTAATCGTTGGTAGACCATCGAAAGCAACATCTTGCTAAAGATAATTTATCATCAAGTACAACCCCAAATAAATTAAACTTTTGTAAGCAATAGATTAAATAGACACTAAATTGATAGCTATAAAATCAGCCAAAAGTACATGGAGAAAAACATCGAAGAATTTCTGATTGGCAAATCCGCACATACCATTACGCTTTTCGAACACCTCCTCTCAGAATATAACCTGATAGGTGTCGTAAAACTCCATTCAACCAAAACAATGCTTGTGTTTTCTAACCAAACCGACTTTGCATATATTATACAATTAGGTAAGGATTTTATTGATCTGGTAATCACCACATCAGAATCTATCATAAAGATGATATTAATGACGAAGTTAAAGAATATATGAAAATTGGTTATTTAAAAAAGGGACGTAACTATTAATACTGCCCTGTGGCCAATAGAACTAGTGTACAAGCAGAGACAGCTTCAATTCCATTTCTAAGAAGCAGTTCTTCTAGGTTATGGTTTTCAGTTCCTGGATTAAATATCACTCTTTTAGGATTTGTTTTCAGTATATAATCATGATATCCATCCTGCAAATCCGAGCCAATATACAAGGTTATGGTATGCACACCTTCATGAATATCACCTGGCTGCTCAATTTCTACCCCCGCAACCTCTCCTTTTTTTATTCCAACATTAATAATTTCATGACCCTTAGCTTTTAGCATTTGCGCAGCACGATAAGCATAACGTGTTGGATTATGAGTTGCTCCTATAATAAGTGTCTTCTTCATGAGGTGGATTTTAAAAACAACAAACAATCATTCATTCTGTTTATGTAAACTTTAATACGGCTTTAGCGCAATTTATTCCGTCAATTGCCGCAGATACAATCCCCCCGGCATACCCAGCTCCCTCTGCACAAGGAAATAATCCACCTACTTGTGGATGTTGATAGGTTTCTTTATCTCTGGGGATACGTACTGGTGATGAAGATCTACTTTCTACACCAACTAATATCGCTTCATTGGTATAATAGCCTTTCATCTTTTTACCAAACACAGGCAATGCGTTCTTCAAACTTGAAGCCACAAAATCAGGAAGGGTATCTTTTAAAATTACGCTTTTTGTACCGGGCAAGTACGAATTCTTAGGCAAATCAGTAGACAGCCTTTCCTCTACAAAATCAACCATTCTTTGTGCGGGCGCAACAAGTTTACCTCCACCTAAAGCAAATGCTGTTTTTTCTATTTCCGCCTGAAAATGCATCATACGAAGCGGGTCATCGCCCTTTACATCATTGAGAGCAATCTGCACTACGGTTCCCGAATTTGCGAAAGGATTGTTCCTTTTGGAGGGCGACCATCCATTTACCACAATTTCATCTAAATATGTTGCACAAGGTGCAATTATACCCCCCGGACACATACAAAAAGAGAAAACCCCTCTGCTGCCCACTTGCTCTACCAAACTGTAGTATGCCGGCGGCAAAAATTTACTTCTTATGTCACAGTGATACTGCGCCACATCAATAATTGCCTGCGGATGTTCAATTCTTACACCTAAAGCAAAGGGCTTTGCTTCTACTGTAATTCCTTTATGATGCAACAATTCATATATATCTCTGGCAGAATGACCTGTCGCCAAGATAACAGCGTCAGACTGAAATTCATGTTCATCATTAACTATTACCCCTTTTATCCTCCCAAACTGAACAATAAAATCTGTTACCTTGCAATCAAAATGAACTTCGCCGCCCGCATTTAAAATAGTTTCTCTAATGGCGGTGATGATGTGCGGAAGTTTATTTGTACCTATATGAGGTCGCGCATCAATAAGTATATCCTCAGAAGCACCGTGAGAAACGAATATCTGGAGAACCTTATTTATATCTCCTCTTTTATTTGATCTGGTATATAATTTCCCATCCGAATAAGTTCCGGCACCTCCTTCACCGTAACAATAGTTGGATTCTGTATTCACTAACCCCTCCTTGTTGATTGCCGCTAGATCTCTTCGCCGTTGCTTCACATCTTTACCCCTTTCTAAAACAACTGGTTTTAGTCCATCCTCTATACATTGAAGGGCCGCAAATAGTCCTGCCGGACCGGCACCAACGATAATCACCCTTTTCGCATCGGTAACATTGGGATAGTTCAAATCAAAATGTTCTTGAACAGGCTCTTCATCCAGATAAACTTTAACCTGTAAGCGATAAATTACTTTTCTGGACCTAGCATCTATTGAGCGTTTTAAAATCTGATATCCCGTAATCCTGAACTGATTGATTTTTAAGGTTATACTGATTTTATTTTTGATAATGCCTTCATCAGCCAATTCCTCCGGAGAAAGTGTAATTTCTATATCTTTTTGCATAAGCTGGTCAGGTTTTTATCCTGAATAGAGCAAAGTTACAAATAATATAAAATTAGACAGCCTATATAAAAACAGGACAAAATAATGAATTTTTTAAAACACTTCGGATATAGGACAGTATAGGACACTTTCGATATGGCTTCGATATGAGATGCATAAAAATCGGTGTTTGATGGGTGTCTTCTGGGTGTCTGATGGGTATGTTCTGGGTGTATTCACCCAGAACATACCCCTAGAAGGCCTAAAAGACCGAGAAACTTAACTTTTTTGTGTGCTAGCCATATAAAACAAACTTCAATTTATCACATTTCAAAAAAATAAATGTCTGCCAAAAAGTCCACAATTGTTTCCCACATAATTCGTAACGAGACGTTTTATAATTAATGGCAGATTTTCTAGCTTCTTTGTAACAAAGGAATGAAATTTGAGTTCTAATAGCTAAATTAACAATTGATTTAAAAGAAAAGGCTCACCAAGCCTAATCACCTTAAGAAAAGAAATATGAAAAAAGCAGTTTTAGTAGTAGTAGGAATGTTAGTATTACTGGTAGCAGTAAGTGGCTGTGGTTACAATGGCCTTGTTAAGCTTGATGAAGATGTGCAAGCAAAATGGGGACAGGTAGAAACTCAATATCAGCGACGCTCGGATCTTATCCCAAATCTTGTGAGCACCGTTAAGGGAGCTGCAAAATTTGAACAGACGACTTTAACACAAGTAATTGAAGCTCGTTCTAAAGCTAGTCAGATCAAAATAGATCCAGATAAACTTACAGAAGAAAATATACAAAAATATCAGGCAGCGCAAGGCCAGTTAAGTCAAACACTGAGCCGTTTAATGGTTTTAACCGAAAACTATCCTGAGTTAAAGGCTACTCAGCAGTTTGCAGATCTTTCAGGTCAGCTGGAAGGCACGGAGAACAGAATCAGCGTTGCCCGTAAAGATTTTAATGAATCTGTACAAATCTATAATACAAAGGTTAGATCATTCCCTAATAACTTAACTGCAGGTTTATTCGGTTTTAGCAAAAAAGCTTCCTTCAAAGCAGATGCGGGAGCTAAAAGTGCACCAAAGGTAGAATTTTAACTATTATGGGCATATTCACAAACGAACAACAAGAGCAAATTTCGAGCGCAATTGCAACAGCAGAAAAAGCTACTTCCGGAGAGATTCGGATAGCCGTTGACAAAAACTGCCCCGGGGATGCTTTTGAAAGGGCTACATCTTATTTTGCAAAGTTAGGTATGGATAAAACATCCCGGCACAACGGAGTACTGATCTACCTTGCTCATGAAGATCGCAAATTTGCTATTATAGGGGATCGCGGAATTAACAAGGTAGTGCCTGAAGATTTTTGGGAAACTACAAAAGTTGCTATGCAGGCACATTTTGCATCTGGAAACCTGGCTCAAGGAATTATTGCGGGAATAATGCTTGCAGGTGAAAAACTGGCAACATTTTATCCTTTTGAAAGCGGCGACATTAATGAGCTGCCTAACGAGATTGTATTTATGGATCAATCCAATAATCAATAGCAATGAAAAGATCACTCATAGCATTGCTGTTACTGATTGTTAGTTATACTGCTTTCGGCCAGGATTTTCCCGCTAAACCTGGCAAACTGGTAAATGATTACACCAATACCTTATCTGCATCTCAAGTTTCCCAGCTAGAACAAAAGTTGGTTGCTTTTGATGATTCCAGTTCTACGCAGATTGCAATAGCAATTGTGAAATCGGTAGGAACTTATGATATAAATGATTATACGCTTCAATTGGGTAGACAATGGGGAGTTGGGCGATCTGGCAAAAATAACGGTATCATGATCGTTGTAGCGCTGGGCGATAGGAAAATTTCTATACAAACAGGCTATGGAGTTGAGGGTGTACTACCAGATGTGTATGCCAAACGAATCATTGAAGATGAGATTAAACCGAATTTTAAGAGCGGAGATTATTATCAGGGCTTAGATCAGGGTACAGATGCAATCATAAAATATACTCGTGGTGAGTATAAAAATGACTCACCAAAAGCCAAAGGCAAAAAAGAAGGTGGAATTCCATCAATGATTATACTGATTATCATTATAGTTGTTATTGTTATCGCAATCAAAAGAGGTGGCGGTGGTAGTAATGGCGGACAAGTTATTGGTGGACGCGGCGTGGCAAATGCACTTTTCTGGAGTATGCTTTTAGGAGGTGGTGGTGGAAGAAATTCTGGCGGAGGCTGGGGTGGCGGAAGTAGCAGTGGCGGAGGAGGATTCGGAGGTTTTGGCGGTGGAAGTTTTGGCGGTGGCGGAAGCAGTGGCAGTTGGTAGCCTTCTTATTTTAAATAAACATGAGTATACTTAAATGGAAAACACTTTCCTCAAAATATTTAGTGAGAGAAAAATGGGCTACGCTTCGGGTGGATGTATGCGATCTACAGAATGGCCTAATTAAAGATGATTATTACGTTTTAGAATACCCAAATTGGGTTAATGCGGTTGCCCTTACAGCCGAAAACAAAGTTATTATGGTATCTCAATATAGACATGGTGGAGACATTATTTCGTTAGAGATCCCCGGAGGAGTAATAGATGGCAACGAATTACCGGCGGATGCCATCAAACGGGAATTGCTTGAAGAAACAGGTTATTCATTTGATAACGTTGAATTGATATGTACTAGCTATCCAAATCCAGCTACCTCTACAAACGTCACTTATACCTATTTGCTAAAAGGCGGGATTAAAACGCATGAGCAACATCTTGATGAACATGAGATTTTGGAAGTAGAGGAATATAGTATTGAGGAAGTCAAAACCTTTTTAAAAAACAATTTGATTGCTCAGGCATTACATTCCAATGCCTTATTTTATGGATTAATGAAGCTTGGTGAATTAAAATAGCATTCTGTTAACAAAAAAAGGCCTTCAAATGGAAGGCCTTTTTTTGTTAACAGAATATCCTTAGCTCATTTTCAGTTTCTTTTGAATATCATGAACGTAGCCTTTAAATTTCTTATCTGTGTCTATTAAATCTTCAACAGTTTGGCAGGCATAAATTACAGTAGAGTGATCACGACCGCCGAAAAATGCGCCAATTGTTTTTAAAGAAGATTTAGTATGGCTTTTTGAAAGGTACATAGATATTTGACGGGCCTGAACAATTTCACGTTTACGTGTTTGTGATTTTACCATGTCAATGGGAACCTCAAAATACTCACAAACCAATTTTTGAATGTATTCCATTGAAATCTCTTTGGAAGTATTCTTTATGAAGTTCTTCAGCATTTGTTTGGCCAGTGCCAAATCGATATCCTTTTTATTTAGAGTGGACTGTGCAAGCAACGAAACCATCGCTCCTTCAAGTTCCCGAACATTATTATCAATATTATGAGCCACATACTCAACAACCTCAGCAGGAAGCTCAATACCATCAGCATACATCTTTTTCCGTAAGATAGCTATTCTTGTTTCGAGATCAGGAATCTGAAGATCTGCAGAAAGCCCCCATTTAAACCTACTTAATAAGCGTTCTTCCAATCCGGCCAAATCCTTTGGTGCTTTATCAGACGAAAGGATTACCTGTTTACCAGATTGATGAAGGTGATTAAAGATGTGAAAGAATATATCCTGTGTTTTCTCTTTACCAGCAAAATTATGCACATCATCCATGATGATTACATCCATCGCCTGGTAAAAATTAACAAAATCATTAATGGTGTTATTCTTTAACGAATCTACAAACTGTTGGCAAAACTTTTCGCAAGACACATAGATAACAAGCTTATCCGGCATGTTGCGTTTTATCTCATTACCTATTGCTTGTGCAAGATGGGTTTTACCTAATCCTACACCTCCGTATATCATTAATGGATTGAATGACGTTCCTCCGGGTTTTGCTGCTACAGCATATCCTGCAGATCTAGCTAGCCGATTGCAATCTCCTTCAATATAATTATCAAAAGTGTAATTTGAATTTAACTGAGGATCTACATTAAGCTTTTTCAGTCCAGGTATGATGAAAGGATTTTTAATGTCCTTATTAATGGATACAGGGATCGGCATAGACTGTATCTTTGCTTCTGCCCCATTCCCATTACTAGGCATATTAGTAGTATATGGAGAACCTGTATTACTTGACTTATCAACTACAATGTTATATTCTAATCTTCCTTCATCGCCCAATTGTTTTTTAACTGTTTTGCGTAACAGTCCCACATAATGTTCTTCCAACCATTCATAGAAGAATAAACTGGGAACCTGTATGGTTAAAACTTTGCCATCCAGTTTCAATGCTGATATCGGTTCGAACCAGGTTTTGAAACTCTGAGTCGGAATGTTATCTTTTATGATTTGGAGACAGTTTTTCCATACTTCGGTACAAGTTTTTTCCATAGTAATTCTATAATTTGTTGGTTTACAGTTACGATACGAGCGTTAATAAATAGCTGTTTCGAGAGATCGAATATTCAAAAAATTATCAACAAAAAAAACTTAATTTTCATTTATTTGGTAAGTCCTTAGCCAACAATAGCATACCCTACTTAACCTGAATTTTTTGTGTTGATAACTATTTTTTAACACATGTTTTAATATTCACCGAAAACACTACGCAGCACATCCGCTATTTCGCCAAGGGTGGCATATGCCTCTACTGCAGTTAAGATATAAGGCATCAGATTTGAGGTTCCTTCTGCGGCCTCTTTAAGGGCATGCAAAGCAGCGTCAACTACTAAATTGTCTCTCTGCTGCTTTAAAAGCACTATTTTCTCAGACTGAACTATCCTTATTGAATCGTTTATATTAAACGGCTCTATGGTTTCTTCTACCGATTGTGTAAACATGTTTACGCCGACTATTACTTTACTGCCATCTTCAATATCCACTTGATATTGATAAGCAGCTGCAGCAATTTCGTTCTGGATATAGCCGTTTTCTATCGCATTTACCGATCCTCCCATTATGTCAATTTTATCGATGTAGAGTTGTGCGGCGGCTTCAATTTCATCGGTAAGATTTTCAACAAAAAAAGACCCCGCAAGCGGGTCTACGGTACCGGTTACTCCACTTTCGAAAGCGATAACTTGCTGGGTACGCAGAGCAATCTTAGCTGCAGCTTCTGTAGGCAATGAAAGCGCCTCGTCATAACCATTAGTATGAAGAGATTGGGTACCACCAAGTACGGCGGCCATTGCCTGATTAGTAACTCTTATTACATTATTTAACGGTTGCTGTGCAGTTAATGTTGAACCCCCGGTTTGCGTATGGAAACGTAGCATCTGAGCTCGTTCATCTGTTGCACCAAGTTCTTTGGTGATCTTTGCCCACATCCTTCTTGCTGCCCTGAATTTTGCTATCTCTTCGAAAAAATCATTATGGCAATTGAAAAAGAAAGAAAGTCTGCGTGCAAAAACATTAATGTCTAATCCTTTTTCTATTGCGGCATTGAGATATGCTTTACCATTAGCCAGCGTAAATGCAAGTTCTTGAACAGCGGTGCTTCCTGCCTCTCTTATATGATATCCAGATATTGAGATGGTATTCCACTTGGGTATCTCCTTGCTGCAATATTCAAAAATATCTGTTATAATACGCATGGATGGCTTCGGCGGATATATATATGTACCTCTTGCTGCGTATTCCTTTAAGATATCATTCTGGATGGTGCCAGAGATTTGACGTATATCGGCGTCTTGCTTTTTTGCCAGCGCAATGTACATAGCAAGCAGAATACCTGCGGTTGCATTAATGGTCATAGAAGTAGTAACCTTCTGAAGTGCTATCCCTTCAAATAAGATCTCCATGTCTTTTAGTGAATCTATAGCAACGCCAACCTTGCCTACTTCCCCCTCAGACATTTCATGATCTGAATCGTAGCCGATTTGTGTGGGAAGATCGAAAGCAACAGATAAACCAGTGGTTCCTTGATTAAGAAGATAGTGGTAGCGCTTATTTGATTCTTCAGCAGTAGAGAAACCAGCGTATTGCCTCATTGTCCAAAGGCGCCCGCGATACATATCTTTTTGAATACCCCTTGTGAAAGGAAACTTACCCGGCATTTCGGTGTTTGGCTTCGCTGAAGTATATAGTTCGCGGATTTCAATTCCGGATGTAGTTGTTATTTTTTTTCCTTCCATCTCAGAATTGTTGGTGTATGTCGCTTTTTATCAAATCTAAAGTAAGATCGTAGGGATTTTGACCTATTCCCATCAGATGCTGCAATACCTTCTTACTTAAATCCAACCCAGAAGCATCTATCGCAAGCCCAGTAGCTGCATTTACAATCATTGTCTGCGTATCTTCTTTGAGCTTTCGAACCACATTCCATATAGCTGCGCTAACATAGAGCTGTTGAGCAATGTTATGTTGATATTCTACGTTAATTTCGTTAATTACAATTGACTGCATAGTAGTTAAAGAGATTCCTGGTTGATGAAGCCGGATAAGTAGGTTTGCCGGGTTGATACGCTCAACAAAAATGATGAGCCTTTCATAGGCTTGAAGTCGCAAACTGGAAAGCTGGTCATCATGCTTATTAGAACTTAAATTGGTTTTGAACTTTAAGTATTGATGAAAATTATCCTTAATTAGATAATAGGCAAACCCTACGATGATCATTCCTGCTAGTGCCACAACAGCAACTTGATAAAAAAGCTTAAAAGTTCCATTTGCCTTTGTTTAAATACGGTAATAATTAGTAGCCAACCGCAGCAAAAATGTACATTTTATTTATATTTACACCAATATTCAACACCAGAGTTGATACCTATTTCTGCGATGCTTTAGTACTAATATAATTAAGTTTATACTTCTAATGATAAATACCATGAGTAACACAGTTGAAACATCATTTGCTCCAGTTACTTTTACTGAAGGTGCGGTAAAGGAACTTTTTAAGTTAAAAGATCAGCAGGAGATTGGTGAAGATTTGGGCCTGCGTGTTGGTGTTGATGGAGGTGGGTGCTCTGGAATGACTTATGTTCTTGGTTTTGACCAAAAGAAGGAGGCCGATCAGGAATTTTTTATTGAAGGCATTAGAGTTTTTATGAATAAAGCGCATCAAATGTACCTTTTAGGAATGCAAGTTGATTGGCAGGACGGTCTGAATTCAAGAGGTTTTACTTTTAGTAACCCTAACGCGGCGAGTACATGCGGTTGCGGTACCAGCTTCGCTGTTTAATTGTCGATTTTGTAACATTATAACTAGTCTCGTTGTCTTAACAACGGGACTTTTTACTTTTACGCCCTATAAGATTTTATTTCTATCGAATGACCTATACTGAAAACGTCAGACTTGCACTCCAATCTATAAAAAGTAACAGGTTAAGAACCATGCTTACAGCACTGATTATTGCAATTGGTTTATCTGCTTTGGTAGGAATATTAACTACACTGGATGCTGTTAAAAAGAGTATGACGGAAGCTTTTTCCAGTATGGGTGCTAATTCTTTTACCATCAGAAACAGAGGTATTGGAATCAGAGTAGGTGGTGGTGGTCAAAGACCTAAACCATTCCGTTCCATCAAATATGAAGATGCCATCAATTTTAAGGCGAGGTTAAATGCCCCTGCCACTGTAGCTATTAGTGTAAACGCATCTGGAGGAGCAACAGCAAAATACATCCAGGAGAAAACTAATCCCAATATTAATATAATGGGAATTGATGAAAATGGATTGAATGCTCAGGGATTGAATCTCAGTTTGGGCAGAAATTTTAGTTTGGTGGAAGTTCAGGGTGGCAATAATTTATGTATTGTTGGAAGCGAGATTGCTACTAAGCTATTTAAAAAAGAATCGCCGCTGGACAAGATTATAAATGTTGGCAATCACCGCTTAAAAGTAATTGGTATATTGGAGTCTAAAGGTCAAAGCATGGGTTTCAGTGGAGATAGGGCGGTATTTGTGCCTTTGCTAAAAGCCAAACTGATCAATACAAACTCTAATCCTTCTTATACCATAACCGTTATGGTTGTTAATAATGCTCAGATGGACAATGTGATTGGAGAATCAACTGGTGAATTTCGCAAGATCAGGAAAGTAAAAATAGCCGAATCTAACAACTTTGAGATCATTAAAAGTGATGCTATCGCTCAAACCTTATTTGAGAATCTTAAATATATCGTATTGGGCGGGATTGCAATTGGCGGCATTACGCTAATAGGTGCCTCAATTGGTTTAATGAATATTATGCTTGTCTCTGTTACGGAAAGAACTCGGGAAATAGGGATTAGAAAAGCGATAGGTGCAAATCCGGCCGTGATCAGGAAACAATTCTTAATAGAGGCAGTTATAATTTGCCTTATGGGTGGCGCTTTTGGTATATTTCTTGGAATTGCGCTGGGAAATGTAATTTCATTCGCTATGGGCGGCTCATTCATCATTCCATGGCAGTGGATTACCGGCGGTTTCGCTCTTTGTGTCGTTGTTGGAATAGCTTCTGGCTACTACCCAGCAAAAAAAGCTTCAAAACTGGATCCAGTTGAAGCTTTAAGGTATGAGTAGTAAGAAAGTTATTGATTCTTATCTTGCTGAATATTGATGATTGTAATAAGCCTGATAGTTTCCAGAGGTAACATTAGTTAACCATTCTTCATTTTCAAGATACCATTCTACCGTTTTTGTTAACCCTTCTTCAAATTGAAGGCTTGGCACCCAATTTAACTCATTCTGCAATTTAGTGGAATCTATCGCATACCGAATATCATGCCCAGCCCTATCAGTAACAAATTTAATCAGCTTAGCAGATTCACCTTCTGGTCTTCCTAGTTTCCGGTCCATTATTTTACAAAGGAGATGAATAAGATCTATGTTTTTCCATTCATTATGTCCCCCTATATTATAGGTTTCGCCTGTTTTTGCATTATGAAAAACCACATCAATCGCTCTCGCATGATCCTCTACCCATAACCAATCGCGAATATTTTCACCTTTCCCATATACAGGAACTGATTGATTATTTTTTATATTATTTATTGCTAAGGGTATCAACTTTTCTGGAAAATGATGAGACCCGTAATTATTAGAACAATTAGAAATTACAACATCGATGCCATATGTATCATGGTAAGCCCTTACAAAATGATCTGAAGATGCCTTTGATGCTGAATATGGACTATGAGGATCATATGCAGTAGTCTCAGTAAACATACCAGTTTCACCCAGTGCTCCATAAACCTCATCTGTAGAGACATGATAGAAACGTTTTTTATCATAATCGCCTTTCCAAAATTCGCGGGCAGCATTTAAAAGATTTACAGTACCAATTACATTCGTCATTACAAAAGCTGTTGGATCAATTATCGACCTGTCAACATGAGATTCTGCGGCGAGATGAATCACGGCATCAAAATTATCCTTTTTAAAAAGCTCATTAATCTCAATAGCATCTGTGATATCTGCCTTAACAAAGGAATAATTTGGCATATCCTCTATATCAGTAAGGTTAGCAAGATTTCCGGCATAAGTAAGTTTATCAAGATTAACAATTTGGTAGTCGGGATAATTAGTTACAAATCTCCTTACTACGTGCGATCCTATAAAACCAGCACCACCAGTTATCAATATTTTTTTCATTTTTTTAAATTTCTTTAGGCACCGCTAACTCCTGAGCAATAGTAGAAGTTTTTTCAGTGTATATTTTAATCAAAATTGAATTTATCGAATCCCTCATATCAAATTGAACATCTTCATGAAGTTTGTAGAATTTGGCTATCAAAGATATCACCGATTTGACAAAATAAATATATAATTTTTCATTAAATCTATATATGGGAGAGAAGATACCATCTTTAAAAGCTATAGGTATGCTTTTTAGTAAATGTATCCTCAATTCCAGTTCTGTCATTAAATCTTTAGTCACCTTAAAATGATGGTTTATACTTGAAGTGAGTTTCCTCATCTTAAGAAGTGTATCTTTTGCATTGTACTTCTTATTTGCCTGTAATTCTAGCAGACCAGCATCAATGACAGCTTTAACATTTTCAAACCTAATTACTAAATCTTCTTCATTTTCCAATAACATGAAATGAAGGTGCTCTGTAAGTACTTTATCTTTAGCAATAAGTCTCAGCAGTAATTTATCCTTTTCCCTATCAGGGAGGGATTTAATTTCTGCTTTTAAATCTTTATGCTCAGCTAAGCGCATTAAAAAGGATTATCTTTTAAATATTTTTCCCAATTCCATGCAGAACGCATCATATCATCCACGTTGAGTTCTGCTGTCCAGCCCAATATTTTAGAGGATTTAGTCACGTCACCCCAAACCTTTTCTACGTCTCCGCTTCTTCTAGGCCCAATGTTATAATTCAATTTTTCTCCCGTTGATTGCTCGAATGCATTTACAATTTCAAGCACGGTTGAACCTTTACCAGTTCCAAGGTTAAAAACTTCGTAGTTAGAATCTGCTTGAGCGCCTTCCAATCTTTTAATAGCGGCCACATGCGCTTTTGCCAAATCTACCACGTGTATGTAATCCCTCACTGCGCTTCCGTCCGCCGTATCATAATCATTTCCGAAGACTGTTATCGGGCCACGTTTACCAATTGCAGATTGGGTAATAAAAGGTACTAGATTTTGAGGTGTGCCGATTGGCAGCTCACCTATTAAAGCAGTTGCGTGAGCTCCTACTGGATTAAAATAACGAAGTGAGATCACGTTTAACGAAGGACTAACCTTACAGGTTTCTTGTAAGATTTCTTCTGCAATCTGTTTGGTATTCCCATAAGGAGACTCGGCCTTTTTGGTCGGAGCTTCTTCTGTTACAGGAAGGAAATCCGGTTGTCCATAGACGGTACAGGAAGAAGAAAATACTAAATTTAGGGAGCTCTTATAAGCATTGATCAAGTTAATCAATGAATAGAAGTTGTTTTTATAATATTTTAAGGGCTCCTGAACAGATTCTCCTACCGCTTTGAAAGCAGCAAAATGAATAACACCCGAAATATCAGGATATTTTGCTGCAAATTCGGTAACCTTTGATTCATCACAAAGATCCAGCCTTACAAATTCCAGCTCAACACCAATTATAGCTTTGATCTGTTGTAATATTTTTGGGCTGGAGTTTGCAAAATTATCTATAATTATTACCTCGTATCCTGCATTATATAGTTCAACTACGGTATGAGATCCGATAAAACCTGTTCCTCCCGTTACTAGTATTTTGGCCATTTATTATCTGTTATAAGTTGTAAAATCTTTATGTTCTTTATTTATCAGAGCCTCTTTTGGTAAAGATTTAAAATACTCGTAAGTGATTTTCAATCCTTCAGCCCTGCTTATTTTAGGTTCCCAGCCCAATAATGCCTGGGCCTTGGTAATATCTGGTCTTCTTTGTTTAGGGTCATCTACTGGCAAATCTCTCAGCACCAGCTTTTGCTTGGTTCCTGTCAGTTTAATGATCTCTTCACCAAATTGTTTGATCGTAATTTCATCTGGGTTTCCAATATTCACAGGCTGCGCATAATCGCTTAATAATAAGCGATAAATACCTTCCACTAAATCATCAACATAGCAAAATGATCGTGTTTGAGAGCCATCACCAAATACTGTAAGATCTTCCCCTCTGAGAGCCTGACCAATGAAAGCCGGCAAAACCCGCCCGTCATTCAATCTCATTCTCGGACCATAAGTGTTAAAAATTCTCACAATCCTCGTTTCCAGTCCATGAAATGTATGGTAAGCCATAGTCATCGCTTCTTGAAAACGTTTAGCTTCATCATAAACTCCTCTCGGACCCACCGGATTTACATTGCCCCAATATTCTTCTGGCTGAGGGTTCACATTTGGATCTCCATAAACTTCAGAAGTAGATGCGATAAGCATCCTCGCTCCTTTGCTCTTAGCCAAACCTAAAAGATTATGGGTGCCAAGCGAGCCAACTTTTAGTGTTTGAATTGGTATTTTTAAATAATCGATAGGACTTGCCGGAGAAGCAAAATGAAGTACGTAATCGAGCTCGCCGGAAACATAGACAAACTTAGAAACATCATGATGAGAAAACTCAAAATTTTCCAACCCAAATAAATGCTCGATATTCTGAAGATCACCCGTAATCAAGTTATCCATACCTATAACATGATAACCTTCTTTGATGAATCTATCACACAAATGTGAGCCCAAAAAACCAGCAGCACCTGTAATTAAAACTCTTTTACGTTCCATTTAATTATACATTTATTAAAAAACTAGTTTACATTATTTAAATTAAAACACCATTAAAACAGCTTTTGAAAGATATTAATACTGCTTCGGTTTAATTGAACTATCTTCGGCTAAGATAATAAATAAACAAACAAATGCTTTGGCTTTACAATATAGCTATTCAATTTTATGGATTAATTGTTAAGTTCTACTCTTTATTCAGCAATAAAGCAAGACTGTTTATCAATGGCAGGGTAAACATTTTTGAAAACATTTCAAAGCAACTAGACCCATTACAAAAACACGTCTGGTTTCACTTTGCTTCTCTTGGAGAATTTGAGCAAGGTAGGTCGGTACTTGAGAGGATCAAAGCGGAACACCCTAATAAGAAAATTGTAATTACTTTTTTTTCACCTTCTGGATATGAGATTAGGAAAAACTATGCATTGGCAGATGGTATCTTTTATCTACCATTAGACACTGCAACAAATGCTAAGAAATTGTTCAAAGTATTTAATCCTGAAATTGCGATATTCACTAAGTACGAATTTTGGTACCACTATTTTAAAATTTTAAATGAGAATGGAATTCCTGTTATTTTAATTTCAGGAATTTTCAGACCAGACCAGGTTTATTTTAAATGGTATGGTTCTTTTAATAGAAAAATCTTAAAATATGTAAATCATTTTTTTGTGCAGAACCAGGAAAGTGTTGAGCTTTTACAAATGATCGGAATATCAAATGCAACATTGAGTGGCGATACTAGATTTGACCGCGTTTATGAAAATTCAAAAAATCCGAAGCAACTTCAACAGGTTAAACAGTTCGTAGGCACTTCCCCTGTAATGGTTGCCGGAAGCACCTGGCCAGCAGATGAGATTTTGATTAATAAGTTGATTGAAAAGCATTCTGACTGGAAATTCATCATTGCTCCTCATGAAATCGATAAAGCACGAATTGACAAGATGAGGTTTTTGCTCCCGAAAGCTATATTACTCTCGGAGTGGCAAAATAACGCAGCTGCAAACATCCTCATCATAGATAATATCGGAATGCTATCTTCTCTTTACAGTTACGGACGGATAGCATATATCGGAGGGGGCTTTGGAGTGGGAATCCACAATACACTTGAGGCGGCAGCATTTGGCATCCCTGTTATTTTTGGACCCAATTTCGCAAAATTCCAGGAAGCTAAGGACCTGATAGCCTTAAAATCTGGCCGTAGTATTAGTAATGAATCTGAGCTTAATCAGGCGTTTAACCTGTTAGTTGTTAGTGAGGGTGCAGCATCTGGGGCAAAAGAATATGTTCGCAAAAAAACGGGAGCTACAAATATAATTGTCACACATCTATTAAACCTAGTTTAACTACTGGCCATTTCTGCAAGAGCCTTTATAAATTTCGGACTCTCATTTAAACTCTCTACCAATTGAACATGTTCTCCACCTAATGCTTTGAACTCTTCGTGGTACTCAACAGTAATCTCATATAGCGTCTCCAAACAATCTGCTACGAAAGCTGGACTAAATACCAATAATCTTTTTTTACCTTCAGCTGCAAGCTTTTTTAACACATCAGTAGTATAAGGTTGTACCCAAGGCTCTTTACCCAAACGTGATTGGAAGCAAACGGTATAGTTTGTGGCAGCAATATTTAACTTATCAGCAATCAACTTAGCTGTATGATGTCCTTGGGCTGAATAACAAAATTTATTTGTATCATTTATTGAATGGCAGCAGTTATCACTTTTAAGACAATAGTGACCGGTATGGTCGCATTTTAAAAGTTGACGTTCAGGAAGTCCATGAAAACTAAATAGAATATGGTCATAGGATAATGGGTCATACTTGGCTGCATTCTCTGCAAACGTTGCTATGATAAGCTCATTACTATAAAAAGAATTAACGAATGATATTGGAGGCACAGTTGCCCATTTGCTTACTAGCTCCATTACGTTCTGGATAACTGAACCTGTGCTTGCAGAAGCATATTGTGGAAACATAGGAATTACCTTAATGCTTTCAACCAAGCCGGCCTTCATTTTTTCCAAAGCAGATAGTATAGACGGATTCTGGTAGCGCATAGCTAGTTCAACATGATAATTTGCTCCGAGTTGTTCCTGTAGCAATGCGGCTTGTATACGACTATAATAAAGAAGTGGGGATCCATTTTCATCCCAAATTTCCTTGTATAATTTTGAGGTTTTAGGACTTCTGAAAGGCACAATTATACCCTTGACCAGCAATGTTCTTTTAAAAGCATTGATATCGATTACTCTTTCGTCCATCAGAAATTGATCGAGATACTTTCGAACATCAGCTACCTCTGGACTATCTGGAGTTCCTAAATTGACTAGTAATACACCCTTTCTTCCCATAGTGATGCGAAATTAAGTTAATAAACTTTAGTATTCAATTCTATAAAAGGAATAATTGCTTTTTAATGATCAAGCAAGTATGATTTTACTTGTTCCATTAGCCACATCGGAGTTGATGTTGCACCACAGATTCCAACGCGATCCTTCAAACTAAACCAATTAAGATTTATTTCTTCCACATTGGAAATAAAATACGTATTTGAATTAAACTTCTTACACACATCATACAGGACTTTTCCATTGGAAGATTTCTTGCCAGATACGAACAAAATTACTTCATAGTTCACTACAAATCTCTCCAGATCAGCGTAACGATTTGAAACTTGTCTACAAATAGTATCATTGGCTTTAACATCATAGCCCCGGCCTATCAATTCGTCTTTAATTTGGTAAAATTTATCTGTACTCTTGGTGGTCTGACTGTATAAAGTAAATTTAGGAGGAAGCGTTACATTATCAAGTTCGGTAATGTCTTGAAAAACGATTGCCTTGTCATCTGTTTGCCCTTGGAGACCCACTACCTCAGCATGACCATGTTTGCCGAAAATCAGTATCTGCTCATTATCATCATGCGAACTTTTAATTCTGTTCTGCAATTTCAGAACAACGGGACAAGAGGCATCAATAAGTGTTAGGTCGTTTTGAAGCGCTAATTGATAAGTCGACGGAGCTTCACCGTGGGCTCTTATCAGTACTTTTTCCCCATGCAATTCTAGCAACTGTTCATGGTCAATTATCCTTAAACCTTTATCAGTGAGTCTCTTTACTTCTTCATCGTTATGAACAATATCACCTAAACAATAAAGGTAATCATCTTGATCTAAAATATCTTCTGCCATATCAATGGCATATACTACCCCAAAACAGAAGCCTGACGCTTTATCTATTGCCACATTCAGATCGTATCTCATTTTAAGTTAAAGTATTAAAGCACAAAAATACGCAAAAAGAAGATCATATTAATTTCCTTTATGGCTTTTACCTTACAAACAACTTTTTTAGAATTGCGGAAACTAGTAAACAAGCCATTGAAAGCATTTGCAGGGGATGCAAAATGACATTAGAAATAGGACTTTGACCGGTTAAAAATGAAATCATAATCCGTCCTAGAAAAATCAACGCTAAAGGAAGGGTAAAAAATGCCATCTCAAAATTCAAAAGCACTACTAGCGGCCCAACAAAAACCAATGTTAAATAAGCAAATGTTCCGAAAACATTATTTCCAAGAACCTGAAAAAGATCATCACCGTATTTTGCCAGCGTTGTTGGATTATTGTACAAAAGCATCTTATTTGCAATCAAAATTTCTGAATTGAACTTCTTCTCTTTTATTAAAGCGGAAATCCGATTTGCTGGAAGTAGCTTTTCGCCGTCTTCATCCAGCAAATTGTTTTCTTTAAACATACTAGCTTCAAAAAACATGCATCTAGAATCGGCAGCAGAAAAGGCAGACTGAGTTAAAAGTTTTACAAGCCGCAATGGGAGCAAGTTAATTAAAACAAAATCCGCCAGTGGACTAAATATTCTGCTCCTAAAATCAGTTATTGTTTTGTTAGGAATCAAACTTAATAGAGAAAGATCAAAAACTTTCATTCTATAGATCATACTATTAAACAACCCATTTTTTACAACAGCATGTTGGTCAAGAATTAATAAGTATTTTCCTTGAGATTTAGCTATGAGATCTGATAAAGAGGAATTAGTATTTTTAGTTAAAATTTCGATATTTTCATAATCCTACTTTTCTATCGATTTAATGAGGTCGCCGTTTTTGTCATTTCCCTCTAGAATGAGTATAGTTATAAGATCAGAAAACTTACGCCCGTAATGTCCAAGCTTGGGATTGGAGAGAAAGTTAAAAAGAGTGACCGTAAATCGTAATATAAGGAATAGAAGTACTATGTATAAAAATATGAGCGTTAAAAACTGTATCATACACAAGCTCTAATCAGCACCGAAAAGATGAATAACATAGCGAGTAATACATTAACTTAGATAAACTCTGTCTTCTTCCCCCTCTACGTCGATGATCACATCGACATGTTCTTTAAGAACGGTTGCCAGTTGCATTCCTACAAAATCCGTTGCAATTGGAAATATTTTGTGACTTCTATCTATCAAGACTACAGTTCTAATTTTTTTATGTGGAGTATTAATAAAGACACCTAAACCATAGGCTAAAGTTTTACCGCTGTTTAGAACATCGTCCACTAAAATTATCACCTTATTTTTCCAGCGAGATTCATCAAGATCCGTATTAGCCACCAATTTACTATTCAATCTATCCAAATCTATCCTGAGCATAATAATTTTTATCCCGCAGATTTCTGAAAGTGTTTTTTGTAGCCGTAATGCTAGTTTATAGCCTCTATCCCATATTCCGGCAAGCACAATCTCCTTCTCATTCAAATTATCTTCCAGTATTTGATATGCAATTCTATTGATTTTTTGCTGTATTTGCTTTTTATCTAGAATGAGTAATTGGGATTCTGCCATGGATGTAAACAAGTTTTTAATGTCACAAAAAGAACCATTTTGAGGGTTAATATCAAACTTAGATAAAAATATTTATTCAGCCATTAAAAAAATTAAGATCGGCTGCAACGTTTCACTGTTAACTGCGTCTAACAAATATACACCCGTAAATGTAACCATGGCACTCACGCTAATGCAAGCCGCGCCAGTGTTTTTAATTATAAAGGAATGCTGCCGTTAAAAATCTGCCTGGTGGATACCGGCAGGCTTTTTTACTTTATTTTCTAGCCTTATAGGGATAAAAAATAAAGTTAGCCCCTTCTGGAACAACAACAAAAACACACATATAATCTTCTGGCTTTTTATAATTTTTTTGGAACAGCGCTTTCCTATCTGGTGCAATAATTCCCTTCTCTAAAAACTCTTCAAGCGTACTGGCTTGTATAGACCAATCTGTATTTAATTCTTTTCTATCTAAAATCAATTCTCCGACATTAACTGTGTGCTGATGCGCAATAAAGATTGGGCTAGAAGATAACCCCTCAAGAATAATCTCAAGTGCAATTTCTCTAATAGATTCTGAATATAATTCAAGATCTTTTTCAACACTTACTAATGGGCTTTTCTTTTTTTCCGGTTGATTGTCATCTGGTTGCGGTGGCAATAATTCTTCAATATCCATAAATAATATTAGTTGACAGGGCTTTTAACCAATTGTAGCAACACTACATTTTCCACATGCTGAGTATGAGGAAACATATCTACAGGTTTGATTCTGATTACTTCGTATTTTTGAACTAATAACGCCAAATCCCTCGCTTGGGTGGCGGCATTACAGCTTACATAAACTATTTTCCCTGCTTCTATTTCTAATAACCGCTCCACCACATCTGCATGCATGCCTGCGCGCGGAGGATCAGTTATAACCACGTCAGGCTTGCCGTGCGTATTAATGAATTCACTGGTCAAGATATCTTTCATATCACCAGCATAAAAAATTGTATTTCTTATATCATTCAATTCTGAATTGAATTTAGCATCTTCAATTGCAGTTGGCACGTATTCAATACCAACAACCTGTTTAACGCTACTTGCTATGAAATTCGCTATAGTGCCAGCACCGGTATACAAATCATAAACTAACTCGTTCCCTTTAAAACCAGCAAAATCCTTAGTTATCTTATAAAGCTCATAAGCCTGATTTGAATTTGTTTGATAAAAGGACTTAGCTCCAATTTTAAAACGTATCCCATTCATTTCTTCGTAAATATGATCTCTTCCAGAAAACAAGATTACTTCCTGATCAAAAATGGTATCGTTCTTTTTTTGATTAACAATATACAACAGGGAAGTTACTATAGGAAAATTCACTTTCAAAAATGTCATTAACCCATCTATAGTTGTTTGATCTGAGTAGGCAAATACCACAACAACCATCACTTCTCCTGTTGAGGAGGTTCTAATAATAAGATTACGAAGATTACCTTCATGATTGCGAAGATCATAAAAAGTCAATCCATTGTTGAGCGCATAAGTTCTAACACTATTTCTTATAGCGTTTGAAGGTTCTGCCTGAAGGTAACAATGCTGTATATCAATAATTTTATCAAAACGAAGCGGAACATGGAAACCCAAAGCATTCATTTCTAGTTCTTCATTTGGCCATTCCAAATCTTCCAGACGCTCATCCATATCCTGTTTATCCAACCAGCGTTTATTAGAAAAAGTGTATTCCAGTTTATTACGATAATATTTATTTTCTGCAGATCCAAGTATCGGTTCCATTGAAGATGTATCTATCTTCCCTAATCTCTGCAGAGCAGCCGCTACATTTTTACTTTTAAAGGTTAACTGGGCTTTATAATCCATATGCTGCCATTTACAACCACCGCATACTCCAAAGTGCTGACAAAAAGGATCAGTCCTTAAATCCGAAGCTTGATTTAATTTCTCAATTACAGCTTCTGCAAAATTCTTCTTCTTCTTAACAATACGAACATCTGCAATGTCTCCTGGAACTGCCTTATCAACAAAAACCACCAATTCTTCTGCTTTACCAACTCCCTTGCCTTCTTCAGCTATATCAATAATATTGAGATTAGGAAGGATGGTTACCACTCCTGATTTTCTATTTCTACCCATTATCCGTCAAATTTACACGTTTTTTTTGTGGCGCTGAAATAATCACGGGGCTTTGACAGATTCAGATTCAGAACATTATCAATTTCGATTAAAAAAGTTGGCATAATGACAGTAATAGTCGCATGAGACAACTATAAAAATTGAAACTCATATCAAATTTCTCATCCACGAAAACAGAGATTTCAAAAATTTCCTTACTCATGATACAAATAGCTTTCAACTCTACAAATATGCAAGTTTTTATACCAAATACCAAAACGGTATAGTGAATAAATTATCTGCTATAATGCGGCCTTCACAAGAAAAGGGAGAAGTTCTTTTTGAAAACTCACAAAGTTTTTCCTCACATCCGAATCACTAACGGAGGTAAATGCAAAAGAAAAACAAATACTTTTACTTGCTTTAAGCAAAAAGGCTAATCCTTCTTTGCGGGAAGGATTATTTTTAAAATGATCAAGTTCCAGATAGGCAGATAAAAGAAGGGATTCCAATTGGTCTGAAAGGTGTTTCAAGAATTCTTGTGAATTTGTATTTTCTCTCACAAAATCCCACCCAATAAACTCGTTGCATACCGTGTAAGTTAAACGACAAGTTTTCATCACTAAAGCCTTCAAATGTTCCTCTTCATCCGCAAATTGAGCCTTGTTCTTCAAAATTTCATGGAGATTCAGATCGAGGTAATTCATCAGGATAGCATCCAGAATCTGCTCTTTGCTTTCAAAATACTTGTAAATAGTGGCCTTAGCGATCCTTGCCTTTTTGGCAATTTCATTGACACTTGTTTTATGGTAACCATACTTTCTAAAAAGCTCTTTGGCCGCCCTAATTATACTTTCTTTTATCTTTTCTGGTTCCATTAATTAGTTACCTGTATTGAGTTCCCTGATACATACGTATTATATTTTTTTAATGATGTTTTAGCTGGCGCCTTGGCCGGACTGCCATCTTCAAGAAGATATTTAGCTCCAGTGCATTTATCAGTAACTGTAAAGCTCGGGTCGTCTAGTTCAACAGCACATCCCTTATCAGGATTTACCGTACTGCACCGGTCATACGCAACATAAACTCCCCCATTAGTTTTGTAAATTATGATGCCTGAAACGCCATATCCTGACAAAGTTACCGCGCCTCCCGGACTACTCAATTTAATCAATCTTGGATCTGTAAGCGGAGCACTAAAATTTACAGGAACATTGGGAACAAAATTCTCTTCTTTGCCACATCCCATTAGCATCGCTATAGTTAGCAATATTCCTAATAAATTTCTAAACATTATATTAATGAAGACTTATACTGCTTTAAAAACCGTGTATCATTTTCTGAGAATAACCTAAGATCCTTAATTTCGAATTTTAGATTTGCAATCCTTTCAATGCCCATTCCAAATGCAAACCCTGAGTATTTTTTACTATCAATACCACAGTTTTCTAATACGTTAGGATCTACCATGCCACAACCTAATATCTCCACGTACCCACTATATTTGCACATTTGGCAACCGGCACCTTTGCATATAGTACAAGAAATATCCATTTCAGCCGAAGGCTCTGTAAAAGGAAAATAAGAAGGCCTAAACCGCACTTTAGTTCCCTCACCATAAAGCTCCTGCACGAAATAAAATAGCGTTTGCTTTAAGTCTGCAAATGAGACATTTTCATCAACGTATAAGCCCTCCACCTGATGAAAAAAACAATGCGCCCTAGCAGAAATAGCTTCATTTCTGTATACACGGCCAGGCATAATTGCCCGAAATGGTGGCTTGCCAGATTCCATCATTCTTACCTGAACTGAAGAGGTATGTGTCCGCAAAGCGATATCCCCTAGCTCTCCTCCTTTTTTTATAAAAAAGGTGTCCTGCATGTCTCTGGCGGGATGTTCTTCCGGAAAATTTAAAGCAGAAAAATTATGCCAATCATCTTCAATTTCAGGGCCTTCCTCTACCACAAAACCGAGTCTGCTAAAAATTTCTACTATTTCTTTTCTAACTAAAGCAAGCGGGTGTCTTGCACCTATTTCAAATCCCTCTCCAGGCAATGTCAAATCTATAGAAACGGCATTTTCTGTATCATCAGCATTTTCTTGGTCCTTAAGACTTTGATATTTCTGTTCAGCCAATTGCTTAAACTGATTTAACACTTTCCCTAAAACCTTCTTCTCTTCTGGAGAAACGGACTTAAAGTCTTCAAAAATATCTTTGATAATGCCTTTTGTACCCAGAAATTTGATACGAAACCGTTCTAATTCATCTGCCTTTGTAGTTGTAAATGAATCGATCTCTTCTGTGTATTGTGTTATTTTGCCTTGTAACATATCGCAAATATACAGCTATTTAATTACACTAAGTTCCTTGCCAACTTTTGTGAAAGCCTGGATTGCCTTGTCTAAATGATGCTGATCATGCGCTGCTGAAAGCTGAACTCTTATTCTAGCTTTGCCCTGACCTACAACGGGATAATAAAACCCAATAACATAAATCCCTTCCTCTAGCATCTTTGCCGCGAACTCCTGCGCAAGTTTCGCATCGTAAAGCATTACGGGTACTATTGGATGTATTCCTTCTTTAATATCAAATCCTGCCTCGGTCATCTTTTGTCGGAAGTATATTGTGTTCTGTTCAAGCTTATCTCGGAGATTAGTTGTTTTGCTCAAAAAATCAAGCACAGCAACAGATGCTCCAGTAATAGCAGGTGCCAGTGTATTTGAGAACAAGTAAGGGCGCGACCTCTGTCTGAGTATATCAACAATTTCCTTCTTTCCAGAAGTGAATCCTCCTGAAGCACCTCCAAGTGCTTTACCGAGAGTTCCTGTAATAATATCAATCCTATCCATCACATTGAAATGCTCATGAGTACCGCGACCGGTTTTACCCATAAAGCCAGTACAGTGTGATTCGTCGATCATGACTAAAGCCTCGTATTTATCTGCCAAATCACATATCTTATCCAAAGGAGCAACCACACCATCCATAGAAAAAGCCCCATCAGTTACAATTATACGGTGCCTTGAATCTTTGGCAGCAATGAGTTGCTGCTCAAGATCTGCCATATCTGTATTTTTGTATCTGAAACGTTTGGCCTTGCATAAACGAACCCCGTCAATAATAGATGCATGATTTAGCTCATCTGAAATGATAGCATCTTGATCGTTAAAAAGCGGTTCAAAAACACCCCCATTTGCATCAAACGCAGCCGCGTAAAGTATAGTATCTTCTGTTCCTAAAAATTTCGACAGCTTTTCTTCTAATTCTTTATGAACATCTTGCGTTCCGCATATAAATCTCACTGAAGACATACCATAGCCATATTTATCAATGGCTTTTTTTGCAGCTTCAATTACTACAGGATGGGAAGATAGGCCAAGGTAGTTATTGGCACAAAAATTAATAACTTGTTGCCCAGTATTCAACGTAATATCAGCACCTTGAGGGGTGACAATAATACGCTCACGTTTAAATAAGCCGTCTTTTTCTATTTGTTCAAGTTCTTGCTTGAGAATAGGCTGTAATGTTTTGTACATGTCTAATAAATTGTTGCACCCAAAGTTATGTATTTCCTGTCTCTCAATAGTAACCTAATTTAATACTGATTAACAAACTGGACCTAACAAAGCATATTCTTTAGTCAACAGGGTCTAAGACGCTGGATTCAAGCCACTAATTAGCCCTTGCAGGTGCATTTTACAATCGTTTTATATGACTGGCACACACATAAGGGTTTTAAAAGGGTTTCACAGGGGTTACATAGGACTTTACCTCCTTCCCAACTCCTATGTAAGTCCTATGTAACTCCTATCAAAGTCCTATTTCTATGCCATCCATATAGGAGCCGTGTAAGAGCCATGTCCTAAAATACCTATACGGTTATTGATTTAGTTTGAAATTGAATATACATATAAATTTGGTCATTCCATTTGATTATACAACAGCTACTTCCTTTTGTGCTTGTTTTATTTTGCCAAAACTGGTTTTGAGTGATATTCAGAAAATTACCTGTTCGGCAAACTAAGTCCATTAATATCAAAAAATAGTAATTAATCATCTTATGGGCTCGAATTTTAATTGCACTACACTTTACTGAATAACAAACTTTAACACTATTTTTATGTTAAGTCCCATAACTAACACGATATTTAGGTCTAATTTCTACAAATGAAGAACATTTACTTAACGCTGATTTTAATAACCATTACATTAGGCGCTTACGCTCAGGAATTTAAACTTAGCGGAAGTATTATAGATTCCAATGGTCAACCAGTTCCTTTTACTTCAGTATATATAAAAAACACTACTATCGGTACATCTGCAAATGTGGATGGCGTTTACGGTCTTGCGTTAAATAAGGGGACATTTACGATTATATACAGGGCGATTGGGTATAAGGCTAAAGAGCAAAATGTAACAATAGAATCCAACACTGCTCAAAATATCACACTTACTCCAGAATCCTATTCCCTACAAGGCGTAACGATAAATGGGAACGCAGAAGATCCGGCTTACCAAATCATCAGGCAAGCAATTAAGCAACGAAAGTTCCATTTGACAGAGGTAGATGCATATACTGCCAATGTTTATATAAAAGGTGTACAAAAACTAGTTGGAGCCCCGAAGAAATTTTTTGGGAAAAATATTCAAAAAACGCTTGATCTGGATACGAATAGAAAAGGTATTCTCTATTTATCAGAATCAACCTCAACCTATGCTTTTCAGCAACCAAACCGGATCCATGAAGAAATGATTTCATCTAAAGTTGCGGGTCGCAATAACGCATTTAGTTTTAATAAAGCATCAGATCTGATCATCAACTTCTACCAAAACATTCTGTTAGAAAATACATTAAGCTCAAGAGGCTTTGTCTCACCAATTTCAGAAAATGCATTGCGTTACTATCGATATAAATTACTTGGTGTAACGACTGAAAATGGAGAGACTATTAACAAAATAGAAATTATTCCACGAAGAGAACATGACCCTGTATTTAGGGGAATCATTTACATTAAAGACGATAGCTGGAATATGGTGAATGCTGATGTCTATCTATCAAAAAACGCTGGTATAAACTTGTTGGATACATTGAAGATTTCTCAACAGTTTATAAAAACAGAAAATGCATATATGCCATCAAACATAAATTTTCAATTTAATGGCAACGTATTGGGTTTCAAATTTGAAGGATATTACGTTGGGGTTTATAGCAATTACAACATTCATCCAACTTTCCCTAAGGGTTACTTTACAGGAGAAATACTTAAAATTACAAAGGCTGTTAACAAAAAAGACTCGCTATTCTGGCTAAATAATAGGCCCATACCGCTTACATTAGAAGAAAGCAAGGATTATATCCGTAAAGACAGCATTGCTGCGCTCAAAACATCTAAAAAATACCTGGATTCAATTGAAAGAAACAACAATGAATTTAAAGTAACAAAGCTCCTTCTACCAGGATATACTTTAAATAACCGCTATGAAAAGAAATCAATTAGTTTCGATCCCATTCTTAAAGCGGTAATATACAATACAGTTGAAGGCTTTGCTATAGATTATGGTGTTACCTATCTCAAAAATCTGGAGGATAGAAAATATTACAGCTTTAGGCCAGAAGTAAGATATGGTTTTTCTAATAAAATCTTTACTGCAAACTTAACTGCTAATTATTATTATGATCCCATAAAAAGGGCGAATATAAGCATAAGTGGAGGATCGGGCATTTATGACCTGAACCCACTTGGAACAATGACACTTTTAGGAAACTCCATAAACTCACTTCTTTTTGAAACCAATTTTAGTAAATTTTACAAAAAAGAATTTTTAAACATCGGCACAACAAGGGAATTGTTAAATGGTTTACAAGGATCTGTTGTTGTAGATTACGCCAGAAATACCAATCTTATTAACACCAGTTCTTTTAAAATAAGAGATGTGAAAGACAAAGAATTTACCTCTAATAATCCTTTTACACCGCTGGTTGAGACAAAGTTATTCCCTAACTATACAGCGTTAACGATTGAAGCCACGCTCGCTTACACTTTCAACCAACAGTATATAACGCGCCCTGATGGTAAATTTTACCAGGAGTCAAAATATCCAACGCTAATGCTAAATTATAGGAAAGGTATTAATGGTATCCTTAATAGTTCCTCAGATTACGATTTAGTAAACTTTAGCGTTCAACAAAACAGGATAAGCACTGGTCTTTGGGGTTATTTCTCTTTCGTTGCAGGTGTGGGTAAATTCTTGAACAACAACCAAGTCTATTATCCCGATTTTAAGCATTTCAGAGGCAATAATGCGCTTTTTGTACGCCCTGATTTGAGAAGGTTCTTATTTCTGGACTTTTATCAATTTAGCACAGACGACCAATATATTGAAGCTCATTTTGAGCATAACTTTTCAGGCCTATTTAGCAACAAAATTCCTTTGCTGCGCAAGCTTAAGTTAGAAGAAGTTATTGGCGCAAGTTATTTGAGCCAACCTGTTAAACGAGACTATACTGAATTCTATTTTGGACTTCAACGTTTAATCTTCAGAGCGACATACGGATTTGCCTATGATGGCAACCGAAAAGTTGAACATGGCTTTAGGCTATCTTATGGCTTTTAGTCGGTTAATAAAAGTAGTTTAGTAGGAAATTTTTATACTTATACCTTCGGGATCATTAGCGAAACCTAGGTATAAAGTTTTAGAATCGTTGTCCCATATATCGTTGACGTTAGGGAGCGCATTACCTTTACTATTTACAATAGAGACAGACTTTGCTTTTACGGGTAACAGAATACGCATACTATTTAGCGTATTTACTGGACTCTTTGTTAAAAAGCTATATTCTCCCTTAAGTCTGATCTCATCATAAATCCTAGCTGCAGAAGCCAATACCTGCGGTTTTGTTTTATCAGGAACCCTGCCAATGTTATAAAGATATGCTTGATTTCCGGGCGCAACTATTTTTTGTTTCAGCACAGGCAATTTAGGATCAAATAAGTCTATCAGCTCGCCTTTTTGGACGTAACTTTCTGAACTTGAGCTTTCGTCCATAACTGAAATAATATCATATGGCCCTCTCTGTAACACCAGGCTGTTTTTAAATAGAAGTTGCCCAGCTTTTGCATCATTTTCGTAAGCATCTTTTACTAACGAAAGAAATTTTTCTTCCCCATTTGAATTCATAATAAATTCCTTCGGATTTTTCCTAATGATATGAACAGTCCCCTTTCCAACTTTAGCTATTTGATCATTATCAGAACGCACTTGGATCTTTAAAAGGCTAAATAAATGTGCAGAAGGAGATTTAAACATCAATCCATTGGTATTCCACCACTCCATAACGGTCTGGTATGGGTCATTATCTCTTCCACAATAGACCAAGACGCCACCTTTGCGTACCCATTCCGCCAAATATTTATGAACTTCTGGATTATTAGGCTTCATATTAGAATAACTTAAAATCAAAACTTTAATGTCTTTTAATGTTGCAGCGTAGGAAAGGTTTTCCATATGAATCGTGTTAACGGGAATACCGTTTTTAAGAAGAGGTATTGTCTGACCGTAAAAATTTGAAAAGTAGGGATCATCGTACCCATTATGTGATGGATAGCTTTGAAACATTAAAGAATTACCCATTAAAACGCCAATCCCATTTGCACCACTAACTTTATTTGGAGAAGCGGGAATGTCATTGAGGGAATTTATCATCACTTGCATTTGTGTCGAATAATATTTTGGAATCAATACTTTATCTGTGCTATTTGCAACTTGGTAAGGGTGAGTATAGATACGTTCAGGCCATGGCATCACTTCATAATCTGCAACCATCGGATAAAGTAGCTTAGCAGTAAATGTGGCTTCATAATTACGTTTATAATCTGCCCAATCTCGTGCCCTATCCTCAATTGGATCGGTTAGAAAAAACAATTTTCTCTTAGTAGGCGCAGTCATGGATACCATCGACCCGTATTCTAAGAATGCATTTTCGAAGACTCGTTCTTTAGACTTCCCTTTAAAAAAAACTGGCTCACGTGCGGTTCCTGTCCAGACCTGAGCAATGTATCCATCAATACTTGGTAATGATGCCAAACTTGCCTCTGGGCTAACAATTTTCCATGATGCGTAATTCACTAATGAATGTGTCGCTATAAAAACTTTAATTAGTAGTCCTTTACTTTTACCATACTCTTTCGCATATCCGGAAACATCCTTAATTGCGTTATAGTAAAGCTGGTATTTAAGTTTGTTAGACAAGTAAGTGTTTTCTGCAGATAAGTGCTGAGCCCTCCATGGAAAACCATAGAAATTTTGCCACTCCAATTTAAACGGTTCCTCATAACCTGCCCTTGCCCAAAATTCTGGCTCTTCCAGAAATATATTAGTTATGCCAGCATCTATAACTTTTTTTACGATCGCAGTCTTCATATACTCAACAAAAGACTTTACAGGTACTATATATGGAACAACCCCTTTATTATGCCATATGGTATCACCATTCATTTGAACCTGGCCAATTCCCATATGATTTTGTCCATCCCACTTTCCCAGAAAAAAATCTGCATATTCACCCCAAGCGATACCAGTCATAAAATCTGTCTGGTAACCATGGTCTCTCCAGGATTTTACGCGCTCTTCAAACGTCATATTTTTATGGTCATTTGCGCCATAAACAATTGCAATATCAGATCTGACATCAATTTCAGGGCGCCATGCACTACCAGTTTGAAATGCAGTCTTTTCTTTATTTGCCTGAGCAAACAAAATCTGAACTGTTAAACAGAATATAAAAAACAGTAAAGTTCTTTTCATAACCAATTTAAGTGTTAACCTTTTTCAATAATATTTCTGACAATTTCATCCGCAATTTGTGCCAATAACTCATCTGGCATTTCATTTTCAGCATTCCAGGTAGTTATGCCATTAGTAAGTTTTGGTGTTATATGTCCAAGACTTTGAAGCCCATAAAACAAATGAAACTTATCTTCATCGGCCGAGGGAATTACTAGAAAGCTTTTCTCTTTTTCATTTATAGTTACAAGAATATCAAAAGGTTCCATTGTGAAAGATAGGAATTTTATTAGAATGAAAACACTACTTTAAATCACAAAAAAAACGGCACCTTATGGGTACCGTTTAAATTCTTATTATTAAATGTTAAACTCCTTTCTTACTGGTCATGCTAGCTTTTTTTGCTGGCTGAGCTGTCTTCGCTGGCGCCTTAGTATTCGATGGCTTTGGAGTAGCTTTAATCTTTTTCTCTACTTTATCTTCGGTTTTAACTGATTCCTGATCTGCATCTACTGGAGTAGCTGTTTCAGTAAATAGAGGCAACTCTTTTAGCAAATGGTACCAAGTTATAATTTTCTTCATATCAGAAATATACACCTTTTCCTGGTCGTGATTAGGTGCAACAGTTTCAAAAAAAGACTTTAATGCGTTAGCATCAGATTTTGCATCCGGAACAGTAACTTTAGCAGCTGTAATATTAGTAAGAACATCAACCAGCTTCAGATCATCATCTTCACCATAAATAGTTATATCTTCAAGCGATGCCAGCTTAGTTGTAGTGATATTGGCAACTATCTTAACTTTTTGGGCATCAAGACTTTCTAAAACATACCCACCCTTGTTTTGTCCAACTAGTTTAAACAGACCGGGTCTGCCTGATACTGCTACTATTCCTCTTAAATTCATATCATTTATTTTTTGAGAAGTTCAGAATTAATCTTCCAATACTTCAATACCTAAAATCTTATCTCCTTGTTTAATATCGTCCACAATATCTACATTTTCTACCACTTTCCCGAAACAGGTATGGTTTCTGTCTAAATGTGCAGTGTTTGTTCTACTATGACAGATAAAAAACTGTGATCCACCTGTATTTCTACCAGAATGTGCCATGGAAAGTACACCACGATCATGGTATTGGTTTTCTCCAGTAAGTTCGCAATCGATCTTATAGCCTGGTCCGCCAGTTCCAGCCAGATGGGCTTTATTTGGGTCTTTCGAATTGGGACACCCGCCTTGAATCATGAAATTAGGAATAACGCGATGAAAAGTTATTCCGTCATAAAATCCTTCACTTGCTAATTTTTTGAAGTTAGCAACTGCAATTGGTGCATCCTGTTCATAAAATTCAACAGTCATATTACCTTTCTCTGTTTTAATTATCGCTTTACTCATGATAGTTTTTTGTGAACGGCAAACTTAGATAAAATACTTTTTATTTTTAAAAAAAGTTATATTCACAGCTAGAAACCTATGATATATAAAAAATTCTTACTTACTTTTTTATTGGTAGTTTTAACAATTGCGCTTAAAGCCTCCTCAATTTTGATCTTTATGGATGAAGATCAGAAAAATCATTTAAAGGCATATGGGATTGCTTACTGGAGCATTAAAAATCAAGCTGAAGTAAGCTGGTTATTAAACTACAGGGGGGGAAGCTTTTTAATTGGATATAGTAAAATTGTTGAAGATGAATGCAAAACCAGAGGTGTGTCCTATCAGGTACTTACAGATGTAAAAGTGACTTCTATTCTTAATGAAATAAGTGACCCTCAAGTAAATATGGAGG
The DNA here is from genome assembly GCA_025351765.1 of Pedobacter sp. Classification (GTDB taxonomy): domain Bacteria; phylum Bacteroidota; class Bacteroidia; order Sphingobacteriales; family Sphingobacteriaceae; genus Pedobacter. Next base: position 25,666 of record JANXVH010000008.1, on the reverse strand, counting down.
TTGTGAAGTTGGAAAAAGCGCCAAAAATGGCTGTTTATTCACCAAAAAGCAAATTACCATGGGATGATGCAGTGACTATGGTACTTACTTATGCTGAAATTCCCTATGATGTTATCTACGATGATGACGTTTTAAAAGACAAACTTGCCGGCTATGACTGGTTACATCTTCACCACGAGGATTTTACCGGCCAATATGGCAGATTTTGGACTGCTTTTAGGAATGCTACTTGGTATAGGGATGATGTAAAAAACCAAGAAACAACCGCCAAAAAAAATGGGTTTACTAAGGTATCTCAAATGAAGTTAGCTGTTGCCAAAAGGATAAAGGACTTTTGCTCCGGAGGTGGATTTTTGTTTGCAATGTGCTCAGGAACAGATAGCTTTGACATAGCACTCAGTGCTGATGGGGTAGATATATGCGAAAGTATGTTTGATGGAGATGCTGCCGACCCACAAGCACAGTCTAAGCTAAACTTCAATAATACAGTTGCATTTAAGGATTTTAAATTGGATGTTAATCCTTCAAATTATGAGTTTTCGGATATTGATGTTACCCAGACAAGAATACTTAACCAAAGCAATGATTTCTTTACATTATTCGATTTTTCTGCAAAATGGGATCTGGTTCCAACTATGCTGACTCAAAATCATGATAAAGTAATCAAAGGATTTATGGGGCAAACTACAGCGTTTAAAAAAAGACTTGTAAAACCCAGTGTTACTGTTTTGGGTGAGAACAAAGGCGCAGAAGAAGTTAGATACCTAAATGGCGAAATTGGCAAAGGACGTTTTACGTTTTATGGCGGGCATGATCCGGAGGATTATCAACATCAAGTTGGCGATCCCACTACCGATCTTAATCTTCATCCTAACTCGCCTGGGTATAGATTAATCTTAAACAATGTGCTATTCCCAGCAGCTAAAAAGAAACATCAGAAAACTTAAATAATAGCAAAAATGATTAGTCGTAGAAGTTCCACATCACTCCGAATTTAAACAAAATCTTGTCTTGCATTGGATATCTGTTAACAGAATAATATCCCTTCTGAATTAGCCCTTGATTTACATAGTCGCACTTAACAAATAAGTTCGCTTTACGTAAACTTGCCTTAAGCCACACATCAACTATCGGAGTAGTATGAAATTTTTCTGATGAACCAACATAAAATTGTCCTGCAGCTGGAGAGTAAGAATAATTCGAATATGAAGTATTGTATCTTACATCAAAACCGATATTTGTTTTTAATACTTTGAAAAAAGTTTGATCCAGATAAAAACTATTAAAGGTGTAAACTTCGGGAGTCCGCAAAATACCGGGATTATCAGTTTTTTGGTAAACAACATAGGCATCTAAATTAAACTTCCCTAACTTTATCTTTTTACCTAGAGATAATTTTAACATGTTAATTGGCGCTGCAGATTGTGCTGGCAAAATTCCGGTGTCTCCGTCTTTTTGGAAATACAGATAATTATTGACCAAATAATACTGCGCCCCTGCGTCCAGATTCAGTTTATCATTTAAATAATTAAAGGAAAAATTTATAGTCTTTGTGCGGTCAAAACTTCTGTCCCAGTTATAATGGTTGCCAAAATACCTTGCATATACCTCCTCTGGAGATTTATTCTGAAAATAGGCGCCAAGAACAATACGGCCTACAGACTTACTAAGTAATACATTACTTTTAGCTTCGTAAAGAAAATCTCCTATATTTCTTCCTTGAAAAATCTGCTGAAGGTCTACATTTAGATCAATTCTATTGCTCAGGCGATAGCCCGCGGAGCCAAGTAGCGTTATATTTTGGAAAGAAGCATTATAGTCGTAATAGTTAACACGATCTTTATAAAGTACCGATTGGCTGTAATTATAAAAATCATGTCTGATTCCTGCGTCTAACTTTATTTCGTTTTTATTGAATGAAGTAGATTTCGCCCGAAGAAAAAAGCTGTAAATAAATTCATTTTGCACATGATTGTATTTTGTGCTATCATTAGTGAAGGTACTATCTGCCATTCCTCTTGGAATTACACTATTATCATCATCCTCATCCTTTTTAAAGGAATAGGAATTAGCATCATACCTAAAAGTGTAACCAATCTTGTTAGTGGGTATTATTTTTTTGCTGGTTCCTTCTGCCGCACTATCTATACGTCCGACAAAATAAGTCTGTTTGATTAAAAATGAAGATTGTCTATACAACCTTTTAGCACTTTCCAAGCGAATAACTTCAGCCTGCCTATCTATTTTAAATGGTTGATTACGATAAATAGTGTCATTTGGCAAAGAACCGTTTTCTTCAGCTTTCAGCGTATTAAAAATTGCGTTCGTCCATAGGTTATATCGTTTATTAGGAGATTGAAACCAGGAAAAAAAAACACCATTCAGATCGTCCCCACGTTGATGCCTATATTTACCATTGGCTCCTATCCTATTAAAATTTAAACCAACATTCAGATTTTTATTAATGTTTTGTGAATGTATCAATTTAAAAACCTGTTCCACTTCACCGGCATTTACATAGTATAGACTAGTAAATGGTGCACGTGCCTGATAATATTTTATGTCATCATGGGTTAAAGCATAATAATCAAGAACGTGGAAACCTGCATCAAAACCAATAGTTTTTAAGGGTTCGAAAAGCATTGGCATTGCTGCTAGTCCCAAATTACCCAAACCAACAGTTGGTCTTTTCGGCTGAACAAGAACGCTGAAATTATGAAATCCTTTAAGCGTAGTATCTAAGGGCAACGTCTGTATACTGTCTTTGGTAAGTCTTAAAGTAGTATATCTTATATATCTAGATGTAAAAATAACCGAATCTTTACCTTCTTCTTCTTCCTTTCTTAACGAATCAAGTTCTTTATTGTCATTTACCTTCGTTTTTAAATCTTGTGCAGCAACTGGGTCACAGTTAATAGCAAATATGAACAACAAAAGAATGGCTGCAGTTTTGTACATTAGAGTGTTGATATTAACTGGATCAATATTTTTGTCATTTTAGGCTCGGCAGCGCGGGCTGTTTCTAGTATTTCTTCCAAGCTTACGGGTTGTAAAATTTCCGAAAAACCTTCGTCAGTTAAAACGGAAATTGCAAACACAGGAATATTCATATGATTAGCAACTATTACTTCTGGCACAGTACTCATTCCCACTGCGTCTCCCCCTATTATTTTGAGGTATTTATATTCTGCCTTTGTTTCTAAATTAGGACCAGTCACGGCTATGTAAACGCCTTGATGACAGCGAATGTTGTGGTCGATGGCAAGTTCTAACGCTTTTTTTATCAAGTCGGTATTATATGGCCGACTCATATCTGGGAATCTAGGGCCCATGTCGGCATCATTACTCCCCCTAAGTGGGCTTTCTGGCTGTAAATTAATGTGATCATTAATTATCATAAGATCGCCTTTCTTAAAGTCAGGATTTAAAGACCCTGCAGCATTAGAAACAATTAAATGTTTTATGCCTAATACTTTCAATGTCCGTATTGGAAAAGTAATCTGCTGCATGCTATATCCTTCATAATAATGAAGACGTCCTTGCATGGCAATTACCGATTTGCCATTTAGCTTACCGAAAATAAGCTTGCCAGAATGGAATTCCAATGTAGAGATGGGGAAATTCGGAATATTGGAATACATAATTTGGTATTCGACTTCTATATCATTTACCAAGCCTCCTAATCCAGTTCCTAGGACTATTCCAATCTCCGGCTGGAAGTTATTCGTTTTTCTTCTAATGTATTCAACGGTTTCGTGTAGTGCTTGAAACATAATTTAAAATCATTTGATCAAATGTATCCTTGTCTTCTTTATCTGGAACAATAACAATTGGCAGGTAAAACACAGGAAAATCTAAAAGTAATCCTTTTATCGCAGCATCTAATAAACGCTGTGAGTCTTTTTCAGTTGTGAGTATTATTTTATTTTTCGATTGATCAGCATTGAACTCATCTTTGAGACGGTAGATATTTCTTCTTGTAAACTGATGGTGATCCGGATATTCATGATGATATACATTAGCCAGACTTTTGGTTAAATAATCTCTAAGGGGGATAGGGTTGGCTATACCCGTTAAAAGATATATGCTGTCAATGCTCTCTAAGCATGCAATCTTTCCATCCTTAAATACCGAAACCAGAGATTTATATTCGATCGAAGAGAAAAACACGTTCTCTCTAAGTCCTGAAAACATGCTTACTACTTCCCCTCTCTTCTCTTCATCTAATTTTGGAGATTTTGTAACGAGGATAACCTCTGCTCTTTTATAATTACCAAAAGGTTCTCGCAAATCTCCAGCAGGCAATAGAAATTTCGGCTTGAGAAGCTTTGAATACTCGAAAAGCAAAATATTAAAACCAGGCTTTACCCAACGGTGTTGGAATGCGTCATCCAGAATAATTAGATCGTGCGTATTTTTTAATAAATTTATTCCTTTAACCCGGTCTTCACAAACTGCAACAGTTACGAGCTTATTAAATTTACTATAATATTGAAGTGGTTCGTCTCCAATTGTATTTGCAGTAGCAGTTTCATCTGCTTTTATAAAGCCTTTTGTGTGCCTTCCATATCCCCTGCTTAAAATGGCTATCTTTTTGCCATCAAGTATAGAAACTAAATACTCCACTACAGGTGTTTTCCCTGACCCCCCAATTGCAAGATTACCTACGCAGATTACTGGAATATCAAATACTTTTGATTTGAAAAAACCAATATCAAAAAGCCAATTCCTGACTATGATAATTATACCATAGAACAAAGAAAAAGGAATAAGCAATAATCTAAAGTAGGTGCCCATGTAAGTGCTCAAAAATAAGAATTATTAGTCATTGTGTAACGCAAAGGGCGGCAATTAACTATCTTTGTGCAACTAACAGTGATTATTATGCTTAAAGGATTTTTTAACGTACCTGCCCCCATAAACGAGGCTATATTAGCTTATGCTCCGGGTAGCAAAGAACGCGAACTTTTGAAAACTGCCCTGGCAGACGCCCGCTCCAAACAAATTGAAATACCAATGTATATTGGAAATCAGCAAATCCATACTGAAAAAAAAGGCAGACTTTCTCCACCACATGATCATAAACATATTCTCGGACATTACAGTATAGGTAACAAAACTCATGTTAAAGATGCCATCGACGCGGCTTTGGCGGCAAAATCAGATTGGGAAAATTTAGCCTGGGAACACCGTGCCGCAATTTTTTTAAAGGCAGCCGATCTAATTGCTGGGCCTTATCGTTATAAGTTAAACGCAGCCACCATGCTTGGGCAGAGTAAAAATGCCTACCAAGCCGAGATTGATTCTGCTTGTGAGTTTATTGACTTTTTACGCTTCAACGTTGCGTACATGACAGATATATACAAACAACAACCACCAGTCTCTCCTAGGGGCTCATGGAACAGAATTGAACAACGTCCACTTGAAGGATTCGTTTTTGCGCTTACGCCATTCAATTTTACAGCCATTGCTGGTAATTTGCCAGCATCTGCTGCCATGATGGGAAATGTAATTGTGTGGAAGCCTGCCGATACCCAAGTATTTGCGGCCAATGTTATTATGAAAATATTCAGGGAAGCTGGGTTACCAGATGGTGTAATTAACCTGATATATGTTGACGGGCCAGAAGCGGGGGAAGTAATATTTAATCATACAGATTTTGCGGGAATACATTTTACAGGTTCTACAGCAGTATTTCAGAATATTTGGAAAACAATTGGAAATAATATCCACAAATACAAAACTTACCCTCGTATTGTTGGGGAAACAGGAGGGAAAGACTTTATCCTTGTTCATGAATCGGCTGACGTAGATGTGGCTAGTACAGCTATCGTTAGAGGTGCTTTTGAATACCAGGGCCAGAAATGTTCCGCCGCTTCAAGGGTATACATTGCGGCCAGTCTTTGGCCAAAGATTAAAGAAAATATGCTTCGTGATCTAGCTACATTTAAAATGGGTGGAACCGAAGATTTTAGTAATTTTATAAATGCAGTGATCGACGAGAAGTCATTCGACAAACTTGCAAAATATATTGATGCTGCTAGAGAAGACAAAACTGTCGAAATAATTGCCGGTGGCAACTATGACAAATCAAATGGTTGGTTTATTGAACCTACTGTTATCGTTGTAAAAGACCCATATTATGTTACGATGTGCGAAGAGTTATTTGGACCTGTTCTTACAGTCTACATATATGAAGATGAAGACTTTGATGCCATTCTCGACATAATTGACACTACTTCTATTTATGCCTTAACTGGCGCATTTATTGCACAAGATCGTTATGCTATTGAAAAAGCTTCTACAAGATTAAAAAATGCAGCGGGAAATTTTTACATCAATGATAAATGCACTGGTGCGGTTGTGGGACAACAACCATTCGGCGGAGCCAGGGGTTCGGGCACTAATGATAAGGCAGGGTCTATGATCAATTTGCTAAGGTGGGTTTCTCCGCGAACCATAAAAGAAACCTTTGACCCCCCAAAGGATTACAGATATCCATTTTTAGGTTAATTACAATAAAAGCTCCTGAATATCAGGAGCTTTTATTATTATATCTTATCTAGGCCATCAATTCTAAAGACTGAGGTATTGTGGTTATTTGATTCACAGGTTACTCCCAGATCGGTTATAATTCCTGTTTCAAGACTGTAGGCCCACCCATGAAGACTTAGCTTTTTGCCATTAGCCCAACGGTTTTGGACTATAGATGTTTTAGTCAAATTAAATACGCCTTCAATAACATTCAATTCAACCAATCTCTCACATTTCTTCTTATGATCAGAAATTAGATCCAACTCATGGTAGTGTAAACGACATATATCCTTTATATTTCTTAACCAGTTATCTATAATTCCGAATTGCTTATTGCTTAATGCAGCTTCAACACCACCGCAACCGTAATGTCCACATACTATCACATGTTCAACCTCCAATACGTTAACTGCATAATCAAGCACGCTCAGCATGTTCATATCTGTATGTACTACTACGTTGGCAATATTTCTATGGACAAAAATATCTCCTGGATTGGTATTGGTGATTTGATTTGCGGGAACCCTACTGTCAGAACAACCAATCCAAAGAATAGGTGGCTTCTGACCTGCAGAAAGACGTTTAAAATAATCCGGATCTTCTGCTAAAGTGGCAGCAACCCAGTCCTTATTGCCCTGTAAAAGGCCTTCATAAGTTATTTTATCAATGTTTTGTTTTTCTAATTTTGCGCACATAATAGTTTAATTATTAATTTTTTCAATGATCTTAGTATCTAGTTTGGGCACAGTGTAATGCTTTCTAATGTCCACTAAATTTACGATTATACCTTTGGTATATGCATTATGCTTGTAATTAAATATTGTCTCCAACACATCAGGATCTATATAACGGGAATTTGACCCATCAATGATCACATTTGTTTCTTTTGGAATATTTGTAAGAACTACTTGTATTGCTGCTTTATTTAAAAATGAAACTTCTTCTGCAAGTGTTATTCTAAGATTCTTTTTATCTCCTTCTTCTTTAATCTTGTAAAAGAAAGGATTTCTCATGTTAGTTCGTAAAAGATAAAATATAGAAAACAACATTCCAATCGCCACACCTTTAAGCAAATCCGTTAAAAGAACTGCAAAAACTGTAATTACAAAAGGAATAAACTGATCCCAACCTTTATGGTACATATGTTTAAATAGTGATATTCTAGTAAGCTTATATCCTGTTACCAAAAGAATTGCAGCCAGACATGCCAACGGTATCATGTTAATCAAGCCCGGAATAAATAATAAAGAAAGAAGCAACCAGCATCCGTGAAAAATGGCAGACATCTTTGTACGTCCTCCGGAATTCACATTGGCTGAACTTCTAACGATAACAGAAGTCATAGGTAAGCCACCAACCAATCCGCTTATGATATTTCCAGTACCTTGAGCAATAAGCTCTCGGTTAGTTGGGGAGATTCGCTTTATAGGATCTATTTTATCAATCGCCTCCAGACTTAACAGCGTCTCTAAACTCGCCACAACGGCTATTGTAGCCGCAACTATCCAAACTTTGCTATTTGTAATCTGCGTGAAATCGGGAGTGGTGAATAAACTAATGAATTCAGACCAGCCATTTACAACGGGGATCTTGACCATATGTGCAGTTTCCAATGCATAGGGAGTCCCGCTAAAAACAAACGTTAATACTACCCCTAATATAACTACCAATAGCGGAGCTGGAACCACAGCAAGTTTTTTGAACTTTGGCCAAAAAACAAGAACCAGTATTGAAAGGGAACTTATCACAATTGCAGCTAATCCAAACTGACTGGCAGCACTATTTATTGCAGAAAAAGTATTTTCGTGATCGCCCTGCAAAAAACTTTCATCACCAAAAAAGTCAGAATCTACTCCAAGTGCGTGTGGAAGCTGTTTCAAAATAAGTGTCAGACCAATTGCAGCAAGCATGCCTTCAATTACACTAGATGGAAAATAATTACCTATAGTGCCGCCCTTTAATACTCCTAGCAACAATTGAATAAAACCAGCAAGTACAACTGCAAGCAAGAACGTTTGGTAGTCTCCTAATGTTGCTATCGCACCCAATACTATGGCAGTCAAGCCGGCCGCCGGTCCGCTCACACTTAGCTGCGAACCACTTACACTGGATACGATAATCCCACCAATAACTCCAGTTATTATGCCTGCGAACAATGGAGCTCCTGATGCTAAGGCTATACCCAGACATAAAGGGAGTGCTACGAGGAAAACAACTATGCTTGAGGGCAAATCGCGTTTTAAATTCTTTTTTAATATATATTTTTTTACTTCAAGCCTTGAAAAGACTGAATTCCCATTTTTCATAGAAATAAATTTTAATGATTATGAAGCCAGAAACTTTGGTTTCAAGCCAATTTTCTATCAGAACTGCCTGAACTTATTGACCACGAACACGTGTTATTTAGTTTGTCAAGCACGTAAGAATACCTAGAGCAATAAAATTTATTGCTCTAAATAAGTAATCTAAGAAAAGTTAGGAGGAGGCGTAGGAACTAACGGATGATATGGATCTACGTACCGCTTTGAATGTTCTATAAAACTATTGTTAATCCAAAAATGAACTATAACAGAAGCAAACGTATCAATATGATGAAATTCAACAAGCTTGTAATCAGTGTATTTTAAGCCTGTTTTTGCTGAATCACCGTCAGAGCTGCGTTCTAGCTCAATTTGCATAATTACAGCATTCATTATTTGCTTGTCAATATCAACAAAAAATACGGGAGCACCAGATATCACCATCTTAGCTAAAAAAAAGCCTAGGAATGCAACAACGATACAAATCTTATATTTTCTGAAAACCATTAACTAAACCTCTTATAATTTTCACCAAAGATAGATCCAAGTTATACGAACTAAAAATATTCTCATGTAAAAAAAATGTAATTACTTTTTTACACCGCATGATTTCATTCGGAATTTCAAAAATGCTAATGACAAAATGCCTGAATTAGCTTATTTTAGTCATTCTAAATCTTAAGAAATTTGTCTGTAAAAAGATATTCTATCAAAATACTCTGTATGAAAAATAAAATTGCCTTCCTTCAAGACAAAATTAAACTGGCCAATACTGGAGGCGGAGAAGCCAGAATTGAAGCTCAACATAAAAAGGGGAAACTTACCGCGCGTGAAAGACTTCATTTTCTTCTTGATGAAAATTCTTTTGAAGAAATAGGAATGATGGTTACACATAGAAACACTGATTTTGGAATGGATCGTGAAAAATACCTCGGTGATGGTGTTGTAACAGGTTACGGAACTATTTCTGATCGCTTAGTATATGTGTTTTCTCAGGATTTCACTGTTTTTGGAGGTTCACTATCAGAGACACATGCGGAAAAGATTTGTAAGATTATGGATATGGCAATGAGAAATGGCGCCCCATTAATTGGCCTTAACGATAGCGGTGGCGCCAGAATTCAAGAAGGGGTTGTTTCTTTAGGTGGGTATGCCGATATTTTTTATAAAAATGTACAAGCGTCTGGCGTAATTCCTCAAATATCTGCAATAATGGGGCCTTGTGCTGGGGGTGCAGTTTATTCTCCGGCAATTACTGACTTTATCCTAATGGTGGAAAACACATCTTATATGTTTGTAACTGGCCCGAATGTAGTGAAGACGGTTACACATGAAATAGTTACTTCTGAAGAGCTAGGCGGCGCCTCAACTCATGCGATAAAATCAGGTGTAACACATTTCTCCTGTACAAATGAATTGGATGCAATCAACCATGTGAAGAAGCTATTAAGTTTTATGCCACAAAATTGCGAAGAAATTCCTAAGCAACTTGAATATCAATCGCGAGATGAACGCAGAATATATTTGAACTCTATAATGCCTGAAAATGCAAATCAACCGTACGATGTCAGATCCATCATCGTAGAACTTGCCGATGAGGAGACATTCTTAGAGGTACATAAAGACTATGCTGAAAACATCGTTATTGGATTTGCCCGATTAGCGGGCAGGAGCATTGGTATAGTAGCAAATCAGCCCGCCTATTTGGCTGGAGTATTAGACAATCATGCTTCCACGAAAGCTGCGCGCTTCGTCCGCTTTTGTGATTGTTTTAATATCCCTTTACTTGTACTTGAAGATGTCCCTGGGTTTTTACCAGGTACAGATCAAGAGTGGAATGGCATTATAACAAACGGAGCTAAACTTCTTTATGCATTTAGTGAAGCTACAGTACCTCGAATAACAGTAATAACCCGTAAAGCTTATGGCGGCGCCTATGATGTCATGAACTCTAAACATATTGGAGCTGATTTGAACTATGCCTGGCCCACTGCCGAGATTGCAGTAATGGGCGCTAAAGGTGCTGCAGAGATTATCTTTAAAAAAGAGATTACCACATCTGACAATCCTGAAGACAAATGGCTGGAAAAAGAAAAATTATACTCAGACATTTTTGCTAATCCGTATAGAGCGGCAGAAAGAGGATTTATCGACGAAATTATTGAACCTTCTGAAACCAGAAGTAAACTAATCAGAGCATTCAAGATGCTGGAAAATAAAGTTGTAAATACGCCAAGAAAGAAACATGGCAACATCCCCCTTTAATGAATGAGACTAAGCAAATCTGACATTTTATTAATGGCTTTGTGTACTAGTTCGATCGTTGAATTTAGATTATTCTTACTCGTTCTTCCTTGGGATATGTTTGAGCTAAAAAAACAAATCCTAATAGTCACCTCCCTCGCAATTTCGGCTTTATTTATCGGAACAAGTTTTATTATTCCTCAATTAATACTTCCGATGACAGCTAATTTAAGTAATGACGAAGACCGTAGGCGGCATCAGGCTTTGCTTTGGAGCTGTGGCTTTGGGAAAAGGGCAATGGACAATATTTTGTCTGGGAACGTGTACTGTTATCTTGTTCAATATTGCATTTACGTCTTTTACAACAATAGATTTAAAATAAATGTCTGAAATTCAAATTGAACAGATAAGATACGAACTCACCTGGCATCTCCGGCATAAAGTCATGTACCCTAACCTACCTATTGAAAGCATAAAGCTAAAAAATGACCCCGATGGAATTCACTTTGGTCTGTACTATGATGATAAGCTCACAGCTGTGGTATCTATTTTTAAAGACGGTAAGATCTATCAATTTAGAAAACTGGCTACGCTATCTGAAGAACAAAAAAAGGGATTTGGATCATCATTATTGGAACATGTTATCTCATTCGTTAAAAATGAGGGTGGTGAAAAACTATGGTGCAATGCCAGAGTAACTGCCACAAAATTTTACTCAAAATTTGGCTTTCTGCAACATGGCTCATACTTTGTAGAAAACGATATAGATTTTGTCATTATGGAGTTAGATCTTAAAGATCCTCTTGGCACTTAAATGCTTGTTTATATATTTGTTAAGAATAATTATTTAAAAAATGTCGAAGAAAAAAGAAGATAAACCCAAACATGTAGATGTTGTTACCAAAAAATCACTAACCTTTTTTGAAAAATACATCAATAATCCATCTCCAACAGGATTCGAATATCCCGGACAGAAAATGTGGCTGGATTATTTGAAGCCTTACATAGATGAAAGTTTTATAGACAATTATGGAACCGCAGTTGGTGTCATAAACCCTAAAGCCGAGTTCAAAGTAGTTATAGAAGCCCATGCAGACGAAATCTCCTGGTTCGTCAATTATATTACAACTGATGGTTTGATTTATGTAATTAGAAATGGAGGTTCAGACCATCAGATTGCACCGTCAAAGCGGGTAAATATTCACACGGAGAAAGGCTTAGTTAAAGCAGTATTTGGATGGCCGGCAATTCACACACGTAATGGAGAAAAGGAAGAAGCACCCGTACTTAAAAACATCTTCCTAGATTGTGGTTGTACGTCTAAAGATGAGGTTGAAAAACTGGGGATACATGTGGGTTGTGTGATCACTTATGAAGATGAATTCATGGTATTGAATGACAGGTACTACGTAGGTAGAGCGTTGGATAACAGGGCAGGTGGGTTCATGATCGCTGAAGTAGCAAGATTGCTAAAAGAAAACAAAAAGAAACTTCCTTTTGGGCTGTATATAGTAAATAGCGTTCAGGAAGAAATTGGATTACGTGGTGCAGAAATGATTGCCGACAGAATAAAACCTCATGTGGCTATTGTAACGGATGTTACACACGATACCGGCACACCAATGATTAATAAAATTACCCAAGGTGATCTTGCCTGTGGCAAAGGCCCTGTGGTATCTTACGCTCCTGCTGTACAAACTAATCTAAATAAGCTATTGATTGAAACCGCCGAGAAAAATGACATTCCTTTCCAGCGCCAGGCATCCTCTAGATCTACGGGAACAGATACCGATGCATTTGCCTATTCTAACGGAGGGGTTCCATCTGCACTTATCTCTTTACCTTTACGCTACATGCACACCACCGTAGAAATGATTCATAAAGAGGACGTAGACAATGTAATAAGCCTTATTTACCATTCATTGCTCAATATCAAAAAAGACCACGATTTCAAATATTCAAAATAACTAATGAAACCCACACTATTAATATTAGCAGCCGGGATGGCAAGCCGTTATGGCAGCATGAAACAAATTGACGGTTTCGGCCCCAACGGAGAAACTATTATCGATTACTCCATTTATGACGCTATAAAGGCGGGCTTTGGTAAAGTTGTTTTCATTATCAAAGAAGAATTTGTAGAAAACTTTAAATCAATCTTTGAACCCAAATTAAACGGCCGTATTGAAACGGAATATGTTTTCCAGGACTTCGATTTAAAACAGTTTGGCATAGAAGAAGAGATATACAGAGAAAAACCGTGGGGAACAGCTCATGCGATACTGTCTGGAAGGAAAGTAGTTAAAGAGCCATTCTGCGTGATAAATGCAGATGATTTTTATGGCTACGATTCGTTTAGCAAAATGGTAAAATTTTTAACTGAAGACGCTACTGACAGTAATTATTCTATAGTAGGATATCAAATTGGCAAGACGTTATCTGATTTCGGATCTGTATCAAGAGGCGTATGTAAGACTAATGAAGGTGGATATCTTGAAGAAATAACAGAACGTACTCAGGTCTATAAAAAAGATGATGTAATTGTCTACGAGGAAACTCAATTAGAATATCCTCTTGCCTTCGAGACACCTGTTTCAATGAATTTTTGGGGCTTTACTCCTGCTGTTTTTAAATTAACAGAGGATATGTTTAAAGTTTTTGCCCTCGAGAATAAGCAAAAACCTAAAGCAGAATTTTTCATACCATTAATTGGTGAGACTTTGGTTAAAAATGAAACTGCTACTTTTAAAATAATTCCTACAGACAGCCAATGGTTTGGTGTTACGTATAAAGAAGACAAACCTTTTGTGCAGGCAAGCATCGATCAGCTGATCAAAGATGGTGCTTATCCTACACGGCTTTGGGAGTAAAAAAATTACAAATAAAAAACTCCCCTGATATATACTCGGGGGAGTTTTTTATTTGTAATTAGCTATTGATTACTTTTGATCGTCTTTCACTTCTTCAAAATCAACATCAGTTACATTATCTCCGCCGCCAGATTGACCAGCATCACCTTGTGGTGCGCCCTCAGGTTGTCCACCGTCTTGGCCTGCTTTGTACATATCTTCAGAAGCAGCGTTCCAAGCAGTTTGCAAGGCTTCTTGTGCAGTATCAATATCAGCAAAACTTCTAGAAGCATGAGCAGCTTTTAGTTTTGTCAATCCTTCTTCAATTGGTGCTTTTTTATCTTCAGAGATTTTGTCTCCAAATTCCTTCAATTGTTTTTCTGTTGAGAAAATTAGAGCGTCAGCACTGTTGATCTTTTCAGCTTCTTCCTTCGCAACCTTGTCGGCATCAGCATTTTGCTCGGCTTCTTCTTTCATCCTTTTAATCTCTTCATCAGTTAAACCAGACGAAGCCTCAATTCGGATCTTTTGCTCTTTACCAGTAGCCTTATCCTTAGCGCTAACATGCAAAATACCATTGGCATCAATGTCAAAAGCAACTTCTACCTGAGGAACTCCACGTGGAGCTGGTGGAATGCCATCAAGAATGAAACGTCCAATTGTACGGTTCTGGGCGGCCATAGGACGCTCCCCCTGTAAAATATGAATCTCTACTGAAGGCTGATTATCAGCAGCTGTAGAGAAGGTTTCAGCTTTCTTGGATGGAATAGTAGTATTTGACTCGATTAGTTTTGTCATCACACCACCCATTGTCTCGATACCTAATGAAAGTGGGGTAACATCTAGTAATAAAACATCTTTAACTTCGCCTGTTAGTACACCACCCTGAATTGCAGCCCCGATAGCAACTACCTCATCAGGGTTTACACCTTTAGAAGGTTCCTTACCAAAGAAATTCTTAACAGCATCCTGTATAGCAGGAATACGAGTAGAGCCACCAACTAAAATGATCTCATCAATATCTGTTGTTTTCAGGCCCGCATTTTTCAATGCAGATTTACAAGGCTCAATTGTACGTTTGATTAGGTCTGCAGCCAATTGCTCAAATTTAGCACGAGTCAAAGTCCTAACTAGGTGTTTCGGTCCGCTTGCATCAGCTGTAATGTATGGTAAATTAACTTCTGTTGAAGTTGTGCTTGATAACTCTATTTTGGCTTTCTCCGCAGCTTCTTTCAAACGCTGTAATGCCATTGGATCTTTTGCGAGATCCATTCCATTTTCGTTTTTAAATTCAGCAGCTAACCAGTCAATAATAATATGATCAAAGTCATCCCCTCCTAAGTGAGTGTCACCATCTGTAGATTTAACCTCAAATACACCATCACCAAGTTCTAAAACAGAAACATCATGTGTACCACCACCGCAGTCAAACACAACAATTTTCATGTCCTTGTGAGCTTTATCCAAGCCATAAGCTAACGCAGCTGCGGTAGGCTCATTAATTATACGCTTTACTGTTAACCCAGCTATCTCGCCAGCCTCTTTTGTAGCCTGACGTTGAGCATCATTAAAATATGCAGGAACCGTGATAACAGCTTCCGTCACTTCATGCCCTAAGAAATCCTCTGCTGTTTTCTTCATCTTTTGCAAGATCATGGCAGAAAGCTCTTGAGGAGTATATTTACGGTCGTCAATCTCAACACGAGGAGTATTGTTATCACCTTTAACTACTTTATAGGGCACGCGTCCAGCTTCTTTAGAAACCTCAGCGAAACTGCTTCCCATAAATCTTTTGATAGAAGAAATTGTTTTAGTAGGGTTGGTGATCGCCTGACGTTTCGCGGGCTCCCCCACTTTACGTTCACCGTTCTCTGCAAATGCAACAATGGATGGCGTAGTACGTTTACCCTCACTGTTGGCTATAACTACAGGCTCGTTACCTTCCATTACGGCCACGCAAGAGTTTGTTGTTCCTAAGTCTATACCAATAATTTTTGACATGTTATTTATATCTATTTGTTAATGAAATCTATATTTCCAATCATTTAACAAGCAATGTGCCAATAGGGTTTTGGCAGAGAAATAATTAATTTTAAAGATTTAATGTAAAAAATTGTCCGAATTATTGAAGCAAAAGATGACACTGTGACAGAATAAGACACCCTACAGGTTCAGTAACATCGTAAGATAATGCTCTCGGATTCCAAAAAAAATCATTGTCCGTTTAATCTCAGCTAATATTTGTAATCTTTTGCCTGGTGATTGGTTAGATCCTTTTATTCCTATGATCAATACGTTCTTTGGGGTATGTACGTCGGAAACATATTCAATAACCTTCGTTTTATACCCGAAATACTGAAGTACTAGTGCGCGCAATGCATCAGTAACCATTTCCGCATGCCGTTCCAAAAAAATACCGTGCTTGGTTAAAACAGAAAGTTCATTAGTTATGCCGTATTTCTCCATTTCTCTCCGAATTTGTTTGTGACAACAGGGAGCAACAACAATCAAATTAGCATTTGCTGTTATACCCTTATATATTGCATCATCTGTGGCTGTGTCACAGGCGTGAAGTGCAATAAGTATATCCATATTAGCATCTTCAAAATTCTGAATACTGCCTTGAACAAAGTTCAATTTATCAAAGCTCGCCTGTTGTGCAATTCCGTTACAAAGCGTAACCAAATCATCACGAAACTCCACTCCTGTAACTTTACTTTCAAGACCAAGCACAGTATGTAGATAATCATAAAGTGCAAATGTCAAATATCCTTTACCTGAACCCATGTCAACAATACTCTTAGTTTGCTCTGGGGACAGATCTTTTATAAGAGGGCTTAGAATTTCTATGTATCGATTAATCTGCTTGTATTTATCCTGAGCAGCTTTATACACATTACCAACCCCATCTGTAACTTTAAGTGCATTAAGATAAATACTATTTTTAGATGCTATTAGCCGCTTCTTCTCGTGATCATGATTTGAAGATGGCAATGGAGCAACTTTTGATTTAATCTTTTCTTTAAGAGAAAGCATCTCCTTATTGTTATGCGCTAATGTTATCTCCTTATCAACTGACAATATGTTACATATTCTAAAATCGTTACTAACTAACTTTAGAATTAAGTCAATCCCGCTGTCGATATCTAAATTTTTAAAAATATCTCTAGTTTTATGTCTATAAGTAAAAGAAAGCTTATCCACCCTTTTGATCTTAACTTTCTTAATGTAAATATTTCTAAGAGTATCGTCGTTGCCCTTATAATTACCTAAAGAGACTTTAACTAGTTGGTTAGATGAAATAATAGCAACCAAAATAATTTTAAATTTTTCTAGAATAGATTTATTTGACATATGGCAATTTTAATAAGATAATTCTAACGGATAGGGTCTAACTTTTATAGGAGATAATCCTAAAATAAAAAAAACCCGACTCGATTTGAGACGGGTTTAATAATTAGTAAATTTATTACTCTCCTTTATCCTCTTTAACTTCTTCAGAAGCAGAAGCTTTAGTACTTTCTTCAACTAATTCATCTGCTTTAGTTGATTCCGCAACTACATCAGATTTTGTATTAGGAGCATCAGATTTTTTTACTTTGTTTCTTCCACGACGAGTTGTTTTCTTCTCTGCACCTTCAACTTCTTTACCATAAACTTCATTATAATCCACCAACTCAATCAAAGCCATTTCAGCATTATCCCCTAGACGATTATTCAACTTAATGATTCTTGTGTAACCACCAGGACGATTTGCAACTTTAGTAGCAATATCACGGAAAAGTTCAGTAACAGTTTCCTTATCTTGTAAATATCCAAATACAATACGCCGTGAATGAGTAGTGTCGTTTTTCGATTTTGTAATCAACGGCTCAACATACATACGTAAAGCTTTTGCTTTAGCTAAAGTCGTCGAAATCCTTTTGTGCTTAATTAAAGATGAAGCCATATTAGCCAACATCGCTTTACGATGTGAGTCTGTTCTTCCTAAATGGTTTACTTTTCTACCGTGTCTCATTTTTTTAGTTATTCAGTATATACCGTCTCTGTTAGAAAAATCGAGGGAATTATATACTATTTAAAATATATTATTTATTCAAATTTTACTATTCCTCATCAAGTTTGAACTTAGATAAGTTCATACCAAATGATAAGCTTTTAGATTTAACAAGTTCTTGTATCTCTGTTAGAGATTTCTTACCAAAATTCCTGAATTTAAGCATATCTGCAACATCATAAGAAACAAGATCTGCTAATGTACGAATATCAGCCGCTTTAAGGCAGTTCAACGCACGAACAGAAAGATCAAGATCTACAAGTTCAGTTTTAAGGATTTTACGCATGTGAAGAATTTCCTCATCTACTTCTTTAGTTTCCTCTTTAGCCTGTGATTCCAATACCAAATTCTCATCGGAGAATAACATGAAATGCTGAATCAAGATTTTCGCAGCTTCCTTCAATGCTTCTTCTGGATGGATTGAACCATCTGTTGAAATATCAAGAATTAGTTTTTCATAATCTGTTTTCTGCTCAACACGATAATTCTCAATCGTATATTTCACATTTTTCATTGGAGTAAAGATCGAATCAATAGCAATAACACCAACAACAGTGTCATTGATCTTATTTTCTTCAGCGGGAACATATCCGCGGCCTTTATTAATGGACAATTCCACTTCTAAAGTCACTGCTTTCTCCATGTTACAAATAACAAAATCTGGGTTAAGAACCTCGAAATTAGTTGAGAATTTGGTAATATCTCCAGCCGTGAATTGATCCTGACCATTAACTACGATAAAAACTTTCTCAGTGTCACCCGTGTCACCAACCTTCTTGAAACGAACTTGCTTTAAATTTAGGATAATCTCTGTTAAATCCTCTACTACACCTTTAATGGTAGAAAATTCATGAGATACACCTGAAAAGCGAATGCTTGTAATTGCATAACCTTCTAATGAAGAAAGTAATATTCTTCTTAGGGCATTACCAATTGTTACACCGAAACCGGGCTCTAAAGGACGAAATTCAAATATACCATCGAAATCAGTTGATTTCTGCATGATTACCTTATCGGGTTTCTGAAATGCTAAAATTGCCATTTATAATGTTTTTAGATCGTTATTAAATTATGTAACGCAAAAAATTGATTACCGGTTAGGGCAATCAACTTAAATATTATTTAGAGTACAACTCAATTATCAGGTTCTCTTTGATATTCTCAGGAATCTCATCACGATTGGGATAAGAGAGGAACTTACCTGTTAACTCACTTGCATTCCAGTCTAACCAATTAAATTTATTGATCATTCTTGCAGCTACCGAATTTGTAATTGCCTCTAAAGTTTTTGATTTCTCACGAACTGCAACTACATCTCCTGATTTCAACTGATATGATGGTATATTCACTACTTCACCGTTAACTGTAACGTGTTTATGGCTAACTAACTGACGAGCAGCTGAACGAGTAGTAGCAATACCTAATCTGTAAACAGTATTATCTAAACGAGCTTCCAATAATTGTAACAAGTTATCTCCTGTAATGCCTTCACGTGAAGACGCTTTGGTAAATAAATTGCGGAACTGGCGTTCTAATACACCATAAGTGTATTTAACTTTCTGCTTCTCCATTAATTGTACAGAATATTCAGATTGCTTTCCTCTTCTTTTTGAGGCACCATGTTGGCCAGGAGGGTAATTTTTTCTGTCTAATACTTTGTCAGGGCCAAAAATAGGCTCTCTGAATTTACGCGCGATTTTGGACTTCGGTCCTGTGTATCTTGCCATTGCTTTTTGTTTTAAAGTATCATGCAACCTTTAGCTGCAGACTCTTAGCTTTAAAAATTATAAATTAAACTCTTCTCTTCTTAGGAGGACGACATCCATTGTGTGGAAGCGGCGTAATATCTTTGATTGAGGTAACTTCGATACCTGAAACCTGCAATGTTCTAATTGCTGACTCACGACCTGAACCCGGCCCTTTTACAAAAACTTCCACTTTACGTAGACCCAAGTCAAACGCTACTTTACCGCAGTCTGAAGCTGCTTGTCCAGCTGCATATGGAGTGTTCTTCTTAGAACCCTTGAATCCCATTTTACCTGCAGACGACCATGAAATAGTCTGACCATTGTTATTTGTTAGGGTAACAATGATATTGTTAAAAGTCGCATTGATGTGTGCCTGACCAACAGGCTCTATAACAACAATACGCTTTTTGGTAACTTTTTTACTCTTAGCCATAATTATTATTCAGTACTAATTTTATTTAGTAGCTTTTTTCTTGTTTGCAACTGTTTTTCTCTTCCCTTTACGTGTACGAGAATTGTTTTTAGTACGCTGACCACGAACTGGCAAACCTTTTCTGTGACGTAAACCACGGTAACAACCAATGTCCATCAAACGTTTAATGTTCAACTGAACTTCTGAACGCAAAGCACCTTCTACTTTAACGCCGTCGTTGATGATTGTACGAATCGCAGATAATTCATCATCCGACCAGTCCTGTACTTTTTTGCTTAAATCGATACCTGCCTCAGTCAATATACGCTGTGCAGTTGATCTGCCTATTCCGAAGATATAGGTTAATCCAATTTCGCCTCTTTTGTTTCTTGGTAAATCTATACCTGATATCCTTGCCATATTTGTACTAAATGTTTGATTATTTGATTAAACGACAGATTGAGTAACCTGTACATACAATCCAATCATACTTCAATAATTTCTTAACCTTGACGTTGCTTAAATTTTGGATTTTTCTTGTTAATAACGTAAAGTTTACCCTTACGACGAATAATTTTACAATCCGCGCTACGTTTTTTAATTGATGACCTAACTTTCATTTTATTTATATCTATAAGTAATCCTGCCTTTTGATAAATCGTAAGGCGACATCTCTAATTTGACTTTGTCTCCAGGCAAGATCTTGATGTAGTGCATCCTCATCTTACCTGAAATATGTGCAATTATTTCGTGCCCATTCTCCAGTTCTACCCGGAACATTGCATTTGATAACGCTTCTTTTATTACACCGTCTTGTTCAATTGAGGCTTGTTTAGCCATATAATATTGATTTTTACTTAATTAGCTGTTGTTAAACAGGGTTGCAAAATTAAATAAAAAAAATTAAATATTTATCTTTTTTCTTTTAAAACTTCTTCAATAAGTGAAAACGTCGACAAAATATCAGCCTTGCCCTTTTTCACAGCCACGGTATGTTCAAAATGAGCTGAGAGTTTCTTGTCGTTTGTAGTAACTGTCCATCCATCAGACCAAAATTTAACACTTGCAGTACCCGCATTTATCATTGGTTCTATAGCTATTACCATTCCTCCTTCTCTTTTAATACCACTTCCTCGTTTTCCATAATTAGACCCTTCAGGCTTCTCGTGCAGCTTAATACCTACACCATGGCCAACAAGCTAAGCCCCTGGGAATCCGTGTAACCACCTAATCCTTCGGCAAAAAACACAACGAATTCGGAAAACCATTATAATCTAGAAAAGCTGGGATAGCACCATGGTCACTTATAAACGTAAAGGCTAAATTATCTAAAATTATAGTTGTAATCCCCTAAAAATACTTCTGACATCTACAAGTACTAAATAACCGCATTGCCGCCTGTAACAGCAGGAACACTAGATGATCTTCCAGTAACTCGTCCAGTCTTCATCAATCCGTCATAATGACGCATCAATAAATAACTTTCTATTTGTTGCAAAGTATCCAGCACAACACCCACAAGAATCAATAATGAAGTACCTCCGTAGAAGTGAGCAAACTCAGACTTGATACCAAACTTTACAGCAATTGATGGAAGAATAGCGACTATTGCCAAAAATATAGCTCCAGGAAGCGTAATCTTAGAAATTACATCATCAATAAAGCTGGATGTTGATAAACCAGGCTTAATACCTGGAATAAATCCACCATTCTTCTTCATGTCATCAGACATTTGCGTCGGATTAACTGTTATTGCAGTATAGAAAAACGTAAAAGCAATAATCAAAAAAGCAAACGTTAAACTGTAGGCCAAAGAAGTATAGTCGCTAAACTGTGTAAGCCATGTATTTTGCAAAGAAGGAATAAACCCAGTTAAAGTAGCGGGAATAAACATCAGAGCCTGAGCAAAAATGATAGGCATTACGCCTGCAGCATTTACCTTTAAAGGGATATATTGTCTTACGCCACCAAATTGTCTGTTACCTACAATACGTTTAGCATATTGTACAGGAACTTTACGTACACCTTGTACAATCATGATTGTAAACATAACTACTGCAAAAAGCGCTACAATTTCTACAACCAGAGCGATAGGACCACCATCACCCGCAAATCTCGAACTAATTTCCTGCTGTAATGCAATAGGCAATCTTGCAATAATACCTACCATGATGATCAAAGATATACCATTTCCGATACCTTTATCTGTGATCTTCTCGCCAAGCCACATCACGAACAAAGTTCCAGCAGACAACACGAATGTTGATAACACAATGAATAATGTATGATCAATAATGATGGCGTCCTGCGGAACCTGTGTTTTAGCATAACCAGCCGCCTGTACTGCAGTAATCGCCACTGTCAGGTAACGCGTAATTTGGTTGAGTTTATTCCTTCCGCTTTCCCCCTCCTTTTGCATTTTTTGGAAAGAAGGAACAGCAATTCCTAATAACTGAACTACAATTGATGCTGAAATATAAGGCATAACACCTAGAGCAAGGATAGAAACGCGAGAGAATGAACCCCCGGCAAACATATCCAAAAGACCTAAAAGACCAGACTTAGCATTATCGCCTAATAGATTAGCGTCAACACCTGGTAACACCACGTGCGATACAAACCTATATACCAAAAGAATCATAAGTGTATATAATATACGCTCTTTTAATTCTTGGATTTTCCAAATGTTACTTAAAGTAGTGAACAGCTTCTTCATTAATTACAATTTTTCGATTGAGCCTCCAACAGCCTCAATTGCTTTTTGTGCAGTTGCAGAAAAAGCATGTGCTTTAACTTCTAATTTAGCTTTAACCTCACCACGACCCAGAATTTTAACAAGATCATTTTTTGAAGCCAAACCATGTTGTTGCAAAATAGCAAAATCTATGCTTGCCAATTCGAATCTTTCAGCCAGTTCCTGAAGTACATCTAGGTTCACACCTACATATTCAACGCGATTAATAGGCTTAAATCCTACCTTTGGTACGCGACGTTGTAAGGGCATCTGACCACCTTCAAAACCGATTTTAGTCGAGTGCCCAGAGCGTGATCCAGCACCTTTATGTCCGCGTGTTGATGTTCCACCGCGGCCCGATCCAGTACCACGACCTATTCTTTTACTATTTTTTGTAGAACCTGCTGCAGGTTTTAAATTACTTAAGTTCATTTTGAAGCTTATTGTGTTGCCCTTCGCTTTCACTAATCAGGAACAACGGTTAAACATTATACAAAGGTTGCAAATCTAGTTATATAACTGAAATTTGCAAGCCTTCACAATTATATACTTTCGATAGCGATCAAATGATTCACTTTTCGAACCATGCCAATTATAGCTGGGTTCGCTTCAACTTCAACACTTTGATTCATTTTATTTAAGCCTAAAGCTTGCATCGTCCTTTTCTGACGTTCGCTTCTGTCGATGATGCTTTTTATCTGGGTTATTTTAATCTTAGCCATGATATTATCCGTTAAAAACTTTGTTTAAATCCACGCCTCGTTGTTGAGCTACAGTATAAGCATCGCGCATTTTTGTTAATGCGTCTACTGTTGCTTTTACCACGTTGTGCGGATTAGATGAACCTTTTGATTTTGCTAGTACATTGTGTACTCCAGCACTCTCCAAAACAGCGCGCATCGCACCACCTGCAATTACTCCTGTACCGACTGCAGCAGGCTTGATCAAGACAAAACCTCCTGAGAATTTACCGATCTGCTCATGTGGAACCGTACCGTTTAAAAGAGGAACTTTAACTAAGTTCTTTTTTGCATCATCAATTCCTTTAGCTATTGCTTCAGTAACCTCTTTCGCTTTACCCAAACCGTAACCTACTACACCGTTTTCATCTCCAACAACAACAATTGCTGAAAAACTGAAAGTACGACCACCCTTTGTTACCTTGGCCACACGTTGTATACTAACTAAACGATCTTTTAATTCGATCTCGCTAGTCTTAACTCTTTTTATATTGATAGTTGACATTCTTATCCTATTTTCAGATTAAAATACTAAACCAGCCTCGCGAGCACCTTCTGCAAGCGATTTAACACGTCCATGGTATAAGTAGCCATTTCTATCGAAAACAACTTCTTTAACACCAGCGGCAATTGCTTTTTCAGCTACTAACTTACCTACAGCTACCGATTGCTCAGATTTGCTTCCAGTTCCTGCGAAATCTTTTGATAAAGACGAAGCAGATACAATTGTATTACCCGTTACATCATTAATGATTTGAGCATAAATACCTTTATTGCTTCTGTAAACCGATAAACGTGGACGGTTTTCGGAACCTGTTAATCTTTTTCTGATTCCTTTTTTTATACGATCTCTACGAGATAATTTTTTCCCTGCCATGATGATTATTTTTTAGAAGCTGATTTACCTGCTTTTCTTCTTAACACTTCGCCTACAAATTTAATACCTTTGCCTTTATATGGCTCTGGTGTACGTAGTGAACGGATTTTGGCTGCTACTTGTCCGATCAATTGCTTATCAATACTCTCCAAAATAATTTTAGGAGTCTGACCTTTCTCAGATGTTGTAGTTACTTTAATCTCTTCCGGCAACTGGAACACATAATGGTGAGAATAACCTAAAACAAGATCCAGTGTATTACCGGTATTAGTTGCGCGGTAACCCACACCTACTAATTCTTGTTGTAATTTATAACCTTCAGTTACTCCAATAACCATATTGTTTAACAAAGAACGGTACAAACCATGTAACGCTTTGTGTCTTTTTTGCTCTGTTGGACGTTGTACAGTTAATACACCATCTTCTTGGCTTACAGTGATTTCTGAATCTACTGCTTGAGTAAGCTCTCCTTTTGGTCCTTTTACAGAAACTAAATTATCTTTAGACACTGAAATTGTAACACCAGCAGGAATACTAATTGGGGCTTTTCCTATTCTTGACATTTTGATATCCTCCTTTAATTAATAAACGTGACACAAAACTTCGCCACCAATGTTAAGTTTAGCAGCTTCTTTGTCAGTCATTACACCCTTGGATGTAGACAAAATTGCAATACCTAAACCATTTAATACTCTTGGCATATTATCAACGCCGGCATATTGCCTTAAACCTGGTTTGCTAATACGTGTAAGGGTACGAATTGCAGGGATTTTAGTAATAGCATTATACTTCAAAGCTATTTTAATAATTCCCTGAGTCGTAGTGTCCTCAAATTTGTAATTAGCGATGTAACCTTTGTCAAAAAGTACTTTAGTAATTTCCTTTTTAAGGTTTGATGCAGGAATCTCTACAATTCTGTGATTTGCCTTAATGGCATTTCTTACCCTTGTAAGATAATCTGCTATTGGATCTGTATTCATTGTTATATAGTTGTGATAGTGGTTTCCTTCCTGACCTATTCGGGACGACCTGCCATCGGTTAAAATTTTATTCTAAACTCAGAAAAATATTCTAAGCCAAAAAGAAGCTGCTTACCAGCTTGCTTTTCTTACTCCAGGGATTTTACCTGCTAAAGCCATATCACGGAACAATACCCTAGATATACCGAAAG
>JANXVH010000173.1 GCA_025351765.1 Pedobacter sp. | reverse complement strand
GTTGCGGTCCAATGCCTTACAGTGTTGTCGGTTTTAGAAAAACCTGCGTTTGAAACATAGCCTTTAGCAGCACTAAAAATTGAGTATAGCAAACTCACCAGCACAAGCCATCGAATTATAGAGTGGTAAAATATTAGTATTTGATACATCGAAGAATTTATTTAACGATGCAAAGATATTAAGAACATACTGAATAGTATGTTTTTAATATCATATTTTATTTTAGGTTGTTCAAATAGGTTTTAAGCTCTTTTAAGTAAGGGTGGTAACAATCACCGCTATTGTATATTTTCCCGAAATTTCTAATTCCCCAATAACCAGATATTACGAAATAAGCAACTTGTTGAGGATTGATATTCTGTCGGATTATACCTTTATCAGCTGCATTTTGGATGATTTTTTCCAATGTGTCTTGCCATTCATAAATTATCTCAGAAATTGCTTTTCCAAAAATCGGATTCCAGGGAGTCATTTCCTGTGCAAGATTACCAACGGGACAACCAAATTGTACCGTTAAAAATGAGTTCTCTAATAATAGCGATTTTATCAGATCGTAAATTTCTTTAGCCGGATCTTTACTGTTTTGCAATGTGTTAACAAAAGCGGTTTGCATTGTTGGCTTGATAATTTCATTGATGATTGCCAGCCCCATTTCATCTTTTGTTTTAAAATGATAATAAAATGCGCCCTTTGTAACGTTTGTTTTGGCAATAATCTCGTCGATACTTGTGGTTTGATATCCTTTTGAGTAAATAATCTCAAATGCTTTTTCTAGTATTGTATGTCGAGTTGCGGTGGCTTTCTTCATAAAAAGACACTAATCAGTATGATCACAAAGGAACTTTAATTTATCGGATTTTGCAAGTTTTTGAATAATGGTATTCATCGATCTTATGGTAGGTACTGCGAATATTGCAACAAAGCGCATCGCTTTATCGGTTAGAAGCTAGCTCAAATTGACATTGCCAATATCAGCGATGTGCGTCAAGGCAAATTAGCCGATATCAAAATCCACGCGGCATTTAACAATCTTTCTTTTGCATTAAAAATTAATTGTCGAATAAATTTGCGTAACCGATTAGTTACGTTATATTTGTAACCGAATGGTTACTTAAAATATTTATAATTATGAGAAGAGATGTGTTTCAAGCTATATCTGACCCAACAAGGAGAGCAATAATTAATCTAATTGCTAAGGAAACCCTGAACTTGAATACTGTTGCTGAAAAATTTGAAATAAGCCGACCAGCAATTTCAAAGCATATAAAAATCTTGACAGAATGTGGGCTTATTACAATACGTACTGAGGGAAGAGAGCGCTTTTGCGAAGCAAGGCTAGAAAGGCTTGAAGCAGTTTCGGAATGGGCAAACCAATACAACCGTTTTTGGAACGATAAATTGGATGCACTTCAATTGCATTTGAGTGAAAATGGTAAATCAAGAAAAGAACTAAAAAATAAAGAAAATGAAAAATAATCCTGTCGTCTTAGAAAGACTATTTGACGCGTCTACAGAAAAAGTTTGGAAAGCACTTACAGATACACGTGAGATGAAAAACTGGTATTTCGATCTTCAAGAATTTAAGACAGAAGTAGGCTTTCAATTTCAATTTATAGGTGGAAACGATGAAGGTATTCAATATCTCCATTTGTGCGAAATAACGGAGATTATTGCTGGAAAAAAACTAACATATAGCTGGCGCTATGAGGGATATTCGGGCATTTCATTTGTAACATTTGAACTCTTTGAACAAGGAAATAAAACCTTATTAAAACTTACCCATCGTGGTCTGGAGACATTTCCAATTGATAATCCTGATTTTGGGTTACATAATTTTGAAAATGGTTGGGATCAAATTATCAATACATCTCTAAGAAATTATATAGAGAAAGATAATTTTCAGCACGAAATAACCGTAAAAACTTCTATTGAAAACGTGTTCAAAAGCATTACAAAAGAAATACCATTTTGGTGGACAGAAATGTTTGAAGGTGTTTCCGATAAGCAAGGGGATGTATTTACAGTTCGTTTTGGATCCTCTGTTTTCAAAACAATGCAAGTAGAAGAATTAATTTTCAATAAGAAGGTTGTTTGGGTTGTAAGTGATACATTTATTGACATTCCGGAACTAACTAATAAAAGAGAATGGTTAAACACCAAAATTATATGGGAACTTGAAACAGAAAAAACAAACACGATAATCCGACTAACGCATATCGGTTTAAATCCAGGCATTGAATGCTATGGTATTTGCGCTGTTGGTTGGCGACAGTTTTGCGACAGCTTGAAAACTTACCTAGAAAAAGGTAGTGGTATGCCCTATAAAGAAGAACTTGAGAATAATAAGCCATGTGACGGGTGTTAACACATGTTTTCTGGATTCTTATTTCTAAAATACGGAGCATCAGCAAGATAACGTTCAATGGATTCAGCATCTTTATCACTCACCATAATCTGAGAGAACTGTTTTAAATGACCAAGTTTTAATAATGACCCACACCCGGCTTCTTCAAACAACTTGCTTAGTGTTTCATTTTCATAGATCCGATAAGCGTTGAATGCCGGCAGATTATCTATTTCCAGGTATTTTTTATCCGTTTTTACTAGGGCAAGCAGTTTTTTTAGTTTATCACCTTCAGGTGTTCTATCATTGGTAAGAAATAAAAATGTATGGACTATTAGTTGATTGCCATGGAGTTTCACTAAAAAGTAACCTGCCTTTTCATTTGATATGCGGAACTCTACAAGGCTCTTTCCATCTCTAAAAACGTGTTTAATCTTGTCTTCCGCAAAAGTAAGGAATAGAATTTCATGCATTACACCAGGCGTAATATTGATGCGTTCTTTAAGCCTCATCAAAGCATGTTTTTGTACAAAAATATCCAAAGGGATATCCAAGCCTTCAACTTTAAAACCAAGTTGGGAAGGCTTTACTTTTAACATGTGCCATTTCATGGAAGGAGTAACCCATCCAAGCTGAATTGCACTGTGCTTTTCTCCGTTAATCAATAAGTAAACAGTTTCAGGCTTAAAAGGGCGAATAAACAGATCATTTTTAGGTTCGTAGCTTTCAAAAACAGCTGACTGGGTAGTATCAACTTTAATGATCTCGGTAGTAAGGTCGCTTAAATACCTGGTAGATTCAAGGAGGATATCACTAAGTCTATCTTGAACTTCCTCATAGTATTTTGTGTCTGGCAGGTATTTCTCAAAAAATGGTATCACTGTTAAGGCGGCTGGGTTATCTGGCTCAACAATATTTATGGAATTAAGGAGTGTCATGCCTTCAGCAGGATACCAGCTTAATGGATATTTATTTCCATTTTCCAATTGAATAAATTCATCCCGCATGAAGTAGTTCATGAGGCTGTTAAATTGCACCACTTTCTCTTTTGCGATGGGGTGGTCAGGTGAAGCCTTTCCTTTTAAAACCGGGTAACGAAGCTGAAACAAATTTTCTCCGATAAATGTAGGGGGAAATAATTTTGATAGGGTTGTACCTCCGTAAAGTTCCAGTAATATAACAAATCGTTCAATAAAGCGCTGTTTAAGTGCCTTTTGCTGTTTTTCAATTTCGAGAGCAGCTTTAGCTGCGGCTTCTTTTTTCTTTTTCGAGGCCATACGGATTAATGCGGTTCTGCAAACTTATGTATAACTGAGCAAAATGGTGGTAGTTTTTGTAAATGAGATTTGAGCGATATTAAAATCAATGTGTTCTGTCAATTATCGACTCTGGATTAAGTCTGCACAAATGTGAAATGATAGGATATCATAATACATTAATAATCATTCCTTAACATAAGCCAGATGGTTTTTTAAGGATATGTTATCATTTAGTTAAGTTTGTATAACTTGTACTTTATGTAGCTTTTTATCTACTCTTTTGCAGCACATTTTACATAAATATGCAACGGAGTTTATATTTTATATACATTTTTCTAATATTTAGCATTGCCGCAATAGGGCAGACTCAAAGCTATACGATCAGGGGAGTGGTTACCCAAAATAGTGCTCAGGGTAAGGGAGTTCTTACTGGTGCAACTGTAAATGTTAAAAAACTATCAAAAGGGGCAAGCGCTGCACTTGACGGTATTTACGTAATTAAGAATATTCCAGCCGGAACGTATACACTTAGGTGCAGTTTTGTGGGGTATAAATACCGGGATACCACCATTACTGTAAATGGTAACAGGGTTATTGATTTTTCGTTAGATGAACAGAATTCAGATCTTAATGCTGTTCAGATTGCCGGAAGGCGAAATGCTGAATCAGAGGCATCCTCTAAAAAATCGGAACAGCTTTCGGCAAATATTGTGAATATCATATCTGCAAAAGCAATTCAGCTTTCACCAGATATTACTGTTGCAAATGTACTGCAGCGGGTTTCAGGTGTTTCTGTTGAACGAAGTGGTGGTGGCGAGGGGCGTTACGCAATTATACGTGGTATGGACCAACGCTATAATTATACATTGATTAATGGTATAAAGATTCCTAGTCCCGACAACAAATCAAGGTATGTTCCTCTTGATATCTTTCCTGCTGAGCTAGTAGAGCGTATTGAGGTTAGTAAAACGCTAACTCCTGATAAGGAGGGTGATGCTATTGGGGGTTCTATTAATATGGTAATGAAAAATGCACCTGACAGGCCATATATCAATGCCAGCTTATCTACTGGTTACAATCAGAATTTGCTGAACCGTGGCTACGACGCTTTTCCTGTAAATGCCATCAACAAGAAGTCACCTTATGAGGTAAAAGGGCCTTCTTATTTGGCAATGCCGACAGATTTTACGCGCGATAATCTTAAATATACTCACAAAAATTTCAGGCCCAATGCAATGGCATCGTTGTCTGCTGGAGATCGATTCTTTGACAATCGGTTGGGTTTGATGTTGAGTGCTTCTTATCAAAATACATATAAGACCTACCAAAATGTATTTAGTCCGGCAGAATTTCAGGATGGCGGATTGCTTTATTTGAAACATGCGTATGTACGCAATTACTCTACCGAGGTTACCCGTACTGGATTAAATGCGAAAGCAGATTATCGCATTAATGAGCACAATAAAATTAGTCTGTATAATTTTTATGCGATATTAGATGAAGCTCAAACAAGAATGACAACCGATACTGTGCTGCCTGCGCGGAGAACGAGGCCGGGTACTGGGCAAATCATTTACTCTGGTAGATCGAGGTTTCAAAGACAAACCATTTACAACAGCACACTGCAAGGTGAGCATGCTTTGTTACCAGAGCATTTAAATTTTAGCTGGTCTGGCGTTTACTCAAAGGCAACTAGTAAAATTCCGGATTGGGCCGAATATACTTATGATGGCGGATTCTATGCAGATGCCGCTACTCCGAATGCTGCACCTTACACCCGTCCGAATATCACACAAGAATTTAACCGTGCTTGGTGGGCAAATCATGACCGTGATCTTTCTGGTTATGGGAACCTCGCTTTTAACGATAAGGTTAAATCAGTGCCCTATACTTTTACGGTTGGAGGAATGTACCGGGACAAACACAGGGATAATTTTTATCAGAACTATACCCTAAGACCCGAACCAAATAGCGACGGAACACCACAGATATGGTCTGGAATTGACAATTTCCGCTGGTCAGTTTATAACCCGGCAGGGTCTCCAGGAGAGGCTAATAATTACCGTTCAAACGAAAAAATAACCGCTGGCTATGCGATGTTGAAATTCCAGCTTAAAAAATTGGAGACTATTTTAGGAATGAGAATTGAAAATACCGATCAAGACTTTAATACTGATGTACCCGTAACACTTGGTGCTAAAACAGGCAAGATCTCCTATTCAGACCAATTGCCAAGTGTTCATTTTAAATACCTGCTAAATGACAAGACAAATTTAAGGCTTTCTTATTACGGGGCAGTAAGCCGTCCTGGTTTTTTTGAAATTGTACCCTACAGTTTTCAGGGAGAAAACTGGACGGAAAAAGGAAATCCGAACTTGTTGCATACCACCTCGAATAATTTTGATGTACGTTATGAACTTTTCCCTAAGCTAAATGAGCAATTTTTAATCGGTGCATTTTATAAACGCCTTCATAACCCTATTGAATATGGTTTTCAATTTACGGGTGTACAGAGCCAAACGGTATATCAGCCCAATAATTTTGGAGATGCAACGAATTATGGCCTGGAGCTTGTTTTTGAGAAATACATTAGAATGCTTGGTTTGCGCGTAAATTACACCTACACCAATTCATCTATTACTACAAGCAAATTTACTTCAATGCTTACCAATGGGGGCGGTGCGCAAACGGTTTATATTGATGAAAAAAGACCTTTGCAGGGACAATCTGCCCATATTGCTAATGCTGCACTATTGTATAAAAATACTGGAATTGGTTTAGATATGCAGCTTACCTGGCAATATACTGGTAAGAGAATTGTGTTGGTTGCCCCATATTACGGGTTTGACTATTGGCAGAAAGCAACCAATACTTTTGATTTCTCTGCAGAGAAAAAATTTGCTGCTCATTTCTCAGCTTTTGCCAAAGTTCAAAATATCTTGAATGCCCGATACGAAGTCTATGTCTATAAACCAGCAATTAATGCTGCGCTTGCTCCTTATCAGAATGCAGCTTTAGGAAAAACGCTGACGGAAAGAAGCCTTTATGGACAAAACTATCAACTTGGACTTCGATACATACTTTAAATAAATTAAATACCAATCTAATAAAATCATGAAAAAAAGTACCTTTTTAACATGCCTGATTATAGGGGCCACTGCAGCATTCTATTCTTGTAAAAAAAGCGGCACTGAAACTGTAGAAATCTCAAAGCCTTTGTTCGTTGTTGGATCGTCTATTGGGGATACCATCTTACCTAAAAAGGATGCTAACGGTAATTCTATTCCACTAAAAGGAACTATGCTGGCAGGTAAAACCTATCACGTTATGTCTGATGTTACAATTAACGCAGGTGATACATTATATCTTCAGCCAGGCGCAAAGGTGGTAATACATGGTGATGGAAAATCTCCGGAAACTAGTCCAGCATTTTACGTAAACGGCTCATTGGTTAGTAATGGATCTAAAACAGCACCTAATTGGTTCACTGTTTTTGAAACTCCAGCAACACCAAAGACCAATTCTTCTTATAAAGACGATGCTGCAAATGACCCAGCTTTTAAAGGATATTGGGGTGGTTTTCAATGTGGCCCATCTGCAAAATTGCTCCTGCTTCGATGGACACATGTTGAATACACAGGCGGTCCTTGGGGAGCAAACGCGCCAGATTACGGTGCCAAATCTGGAGATCCAAGATTTGCACTTTATATGAACAGCGTTACGAATGCTTTAGGTAGTTTGATTGTTGAGGATTCCTGGTTCATGGGTAGTAAGGATGATGGCATCAGACCCCAAAACGTTTATATGAGCATTATGCGTAATACCTTTACGAAAATTGGTGCCGGTGGTGGTGAAGCTACCAATATTAAGGACGGTGTATACGGAGATATGGCCTATAACCTGACTTATGGTATTGCTACTAACGGACTAAAAACTTCGGGTGCAGCAGGAAAAGTATGTCTGGTAAATATTTACAATAATACAGTTATTAATTGCGGTTTCAGGCAGACAAAAACTACTAGAAACGGGTCTATCAATACTGAAACAAATGCCGGTGGATTTATCTATAACAACATTATTGCAAATAGTAAATCGGGATTACGTATTACCTATCAATCGGAAAAAGGTAAACCTAGTGATACTTTGAACACGTCGTACGGTAATAACCTTACGTATATTGGAAGAGGAAATCCAATGGGCGGTGCCGAACAATATATGATATTCATCGAGCCAAATCAGTTCACTATTAAAAAATCTACCGACCTTAATAGTTATGTAAATGGTTCAATTACTGCAAATGGAACCAATATTGGCGTGAATACAGCTAGTGATTCATTGAAATATGATCCTCTTTTTGCAAACTACGATCTTGCAGCAAATAGCATTGGTAGAAATTACCGTAACTCAGTTATCCCAACAGGGGCCGACTTCCATTTAAGGATTGGCTCTCCTGCAATAGGTGCAGGTGTTTATATTGGTGGCAGTGGCAAAAATGCCCTACCCGCTAAAGCTGCAGCTCCACTATTGGTTCAATATGGTTTTCCTCAACGTAAACTTTCTACAGACGTAGTGTTTGGTGCATCTATTACTCCTCCAAACAAAGATTTAGGAGCTTTTCCAACTGATGGAACTGGTAATCAGCACAAATATTAATAGATAAAAATAGTTTAAAAGCCCACCATTGTGTGGGCTTTTTTCTTTGTAAATTTTATGATCTGCTATATGAAATTCCGGAATATTCTGACAGTAATGATGGTGTTGATTTTAGCTGTTTCGGCTTGTAAGAAAAATGTAACTGACGCAAATAAGCCAGCAGTTACCGATACTACAAAAATCATTGTAGTGAAACCTGACACTGTTCCGAAAGCAACATACAACCTATCCTTGTTAATTAGTAATAAAAACTTTGATCCACTACCCTCAGTTATTGAGCTTGCCAATCAGGAGTTACATGAAATTTCGGGAATTGCACCAAGTCTGACTTATGGTGGAAAATATTATATTCATGAAGACAGCGGAAACAGTAATGAGGTGTATATAACCGATTTAAGCGGGGTAAATTTAGGTAAGCTTATTTTAGATGGAAGTACAAATATTGACTGGGAAGACATAACAACCGGACCTGGTCCAGTGGCGGGTAAGAATTACGTTTATGTTGCAGATATTGGAGACAATGGAGCATCCCGTGGAACTGTTTTTATCTATCGTTTTATAGAACCAGAAATAGCCGTTTTCTCTGCGACCTCAATGCTACATATTTCTGTTGATAAAATAATACTGCATTATCCTGCAGGGTCAGTGAATGCAGAAAGCTTGTTAGTGGATCCATTAACTAAAGATCTTTACCTTGCTACTAAACAATACGGAGCAAGCACAATTTACAAAGCAGCATATCCTCAAGTAATTAATACAGCAATAACCTTGAAACCGGTAGCAAAACTTCCATTTGATATGTTGACCTCGGGAAGTATTTCTGCTGATGGAAGCGAAGTCTTACTTAGAAATACTGGACAAATATGGTACTGGAAAAGGGAAAGCAATGAATCTATAGCACATTTACTTCTACGTGCACCACAGGACGCACCTTACTTCCGAAATGAAAGGCAAGGGGAGGCTATAGATTTTTGTGGAGATGGAAAAGGATATGTGACTATTTCTGAGACCAAAGGCTATGCAGGTGCTAAAAATGCCATCAGCTTTTACAAAAGAAATTAACAACAAGATCAATAAGTAAGTAATGCAAATAACTCATTATATAGCCCTTGGCTTGATTTTGATTAGTAACGGTTTGTGCGTTGCCCAAACTGGAAAGACGAATGATATTATACAAATAATTTATACTTCTGATGCGCATTACGGTATCACTAGGCCAGCTTTTAGAGGTGATAGTAATGTGAATGCTCAAATTGTTAACCGGGCAATGATTCGCCAGATTAATACCGTTCCAAAGTTAAAGTTTCCTGCCGACGCCGGAGTAAAGTCTGGCGCAACTGTAGGATTCATTGATTATATAGTGGAAGGTGGGGATATTACCAACAGGATGGAAAAAAGTGTTCAGTCTTCAACAAAGTCATGGGGGCAATTTTATCGTGATTATGCCACACAGCTTAAATTAAAAGGGAGTGAAGGCCGATCAGCAAGGTTAATGCTAATGCCCGGCAATCATGATATTTCAAATGCTATTGGGTTTCGTAAACCAATGAAACCTGAAAAAGACCCGTCCGCTATGGTAGGCATCTATAATTTCATGCTTAAACCTAGTATAAAATTAACAAAAAAAACCTTTGACTATTCACTTCATAAGGTACATTATTCCATTGATGTTAAGGGGTTACATATTGTTTTTGTTAATCTCTGGCCTGATTCGGCGGAAAGGATTTGGTTAAAAAAAGATTTACAAAAGATTTCTACAGTTACACCGATAATTATTTTTGCGCATGATCAGCCTGAGAGTGAGGCTAAACATTTTAGCAGCCCTTCATCAAACAGGGTAACTAGCCAAGTCAGTTTCGAAAATCTTAGTGCAGAGCATTTTAAAGACGGCGATTTGGATAAAACTGATGTAGAACAAAGGGGCTGGACTAAGTTTCTGAAATCTCACCTTAATATTAAAGCTTATTTCCATGGAAACAGCAACTGGAATGAATTTTATCAGTACAGAGGTCCTGATAATGACGTTGATCTTAATGTTTTTAGGGTAGATTCGCCAATGAAGGGAGATGTTTCTTTTCATGATGAAAGAAAACTGTCTTTTCAACTAATTAGCATTGATACAAAAAACCAGTTGCTAACCGTGCGAGAATGCCTTTGGAATATACTCCCCGAAAAATTAAATAAGGAAGTTGTTTTTGGCGCATCAAAAACTATCTCCCTGAGCGTTGCGGTTAATTAATTAACATCTTTTTTAAATACAGAATTTACACAGGATTTAGCTGTATGTTGCATTATGAAACTACTGATAGTGGAGGACGAAAAGGATCTCTCTCAGAGTATTGTAAAATATCTGGGGTCTGAAAAGTTCATTTGTGAGGTGGCGTATGACTTCCACACAGCAATGGAAAAAATACATGTTAATGATTATTCATGCATTATCCTTGACATTAATTTACCAAATGGTAACGGATTGGATATTTTGAAAGAGCTTAAGCTTCTAGCAAAAGATGAAGGTGTTTTGATTATTAGCGCGCGTGATTCTCTGGATGATAAGATTCGGGGACTTAATCTTGGAGGTGATGATTATCTTGCCAAACCTTTTCATTTGGCAGAATTAGCTGCGCGGGTCTTGGCAATAATTAGGCGAAAGTCTTTTGGTGGTTTCAATCAGATTTCAATTGGCGAACTTGTTTTGAATTTGAATGAAAAAACACTTAAAAATGATGTCGAGGAAATACCACTCACTCGAAAAGAATACGAATTGTTGTTGTATATGTTCAGCAACAAAAACAAGATGATAACAAAAGAGGCCATCGTTGAACACCTCTGGGGCGATCATACTGATATGGCAGATAATTTTGATTTCATCTATTCACATGTAAAGAATCTCCGTAAAAAGCTAATAAACGCCGGATGTCCTGATTATATTAAAGCTGTATATGGGATGGGTTATAAATTTGTAATTAGTTAACCAGAGAAATGAAACTATTTACAAAATATAACAGGATCAATCTGTATGTAATGGCATTAGTTTTTTGCATTTCAGGATTGATCTATTACTTAATCATTAGTGGAGTGCTTATCCAAGAACTTGATGAGGCCTTGTTAAGATATAAGAACAGAACAGAGGTTTTTATTAAAGCCAATCAGGTTATTCCAGAGTTTAACGATTTTGAAGAAATTCAAGTTAGCGCATTAAAAGTCACCCATGCTAGCGATAAATCCATCAAGACTGTTAGGATGTACGATACAGATGAGCAGGTTACAGAAGACTTCAGGCAGTTGTCTTTTACTGTTAAATTGAATGCTCAATTTTATTTGTTGACTGTCTCTAAGCCGATAGAAGGAACAAAACTTCTAATTAATGTTATCGCTATAACCACCATCGTATTACTACTTGTGGTAATTTTGAGTTCATTTCTTGTAAATCAGTCCATATTAAAAAAATTATGGCGACCTTTTTATCTTACATTAAATGAACTTAATGGATTTAAATTGGATAGTCACTCCCTTCCAAAGCTTCCGGAAACAGAGATAGACGAATTTTCACTGATGAATAAATCTGTATATGAGTTAATTCAATCTGCAGACAATGACTATCGGGCGCTTAAAGAGTTTACAGAAAATGCTTCTCATGAACTACAGACACCTCTGGCAATTATAAGAGCTAAATTGGATTTAATAATCCAGGAGGAAAATCTCTCGGATGGGAACAGCTCTGCCCTAAAAATTATTTATTCGTCTGTACAACGACTGACCAAACTTAACAGGTCTTTGTTACTGCTTGCTAAAATTGATAACGGGCAGTTTAATGCCACTGAGCGTATTGATATGAAAGAGCGGTTGCTTGAAAAAGTTGAGCAGTTTCATGAACTCTGGACAGCTAAAAAATTGGTAAACTCATTAGATATTTCTGCTAGCTTTTTAAAAGGAAACAGTGAATTAATAGATATATTATTAAATAACTTACTTAGTAACGCAAGTTCTCATAATGTGTCTGGAGGCGCACTTTATATTAGTTTACTAAATAATAGGTTGATAGTAAGTAATTCTGGGTCAGAGGTAGCACTTGACCGTACAAGATTATTTTCAAGATTTTATAAAGAAAACCTGCATAGCCAACATAATGGACTTGGGCTATCTATAATAAAGCAGATCTGTGACCGCTCTGGAATTACCATTCAGTATAATCATTTGGGTGTTACCCATAGTTTTATGTTATCTTGGGAGTGAAGTTTCCCCCTGCTTTTCTTAAAATCAGAATTAATCCAGATTTGAAGCGTATTTTCATTACACAAAATGAATTTTATGAGGAGCCTTAAATTTATTGGAAAACTTTTTTTTGTATTGTTGTTGCTTAAATCTTTTGATTGTTCTGCGCAACAAAACAGATACTTGGACCACTTTAAAACAACCATGGTAGGTAACATGAGCGATAAAATTGTTGGTAAATGGATGAGTACAGAGAAAAACCTAATGGTAGAAGTATATAAAACTGATAGTGTTTATAAAGCAAAAGTAATTTGGTTTAGTGATAATGATGACCCCAGTCATCCTATGGCAACGAGAAAGGACACAAAGAATAGAGATACTAATTTACAATCAAGAAGAATCCTTGGTATGCAGGTTTTGAGATCTTTAAATTACGCTCCATCATCTAATACTTGGGAAAATGGGATTATTTATGATGCAGATAGTGGTAGAGAATGGACTGCATGTGCCTATTTCAGTCCGGATGGCACATTAAAAGTTAAAGGATATTGGAAATTCAAATTTATTTGTAAAAGTCTCGAATTTGTGGGTGTAAAATCATCTGGCAAGTGATGCCTAAATTGGCAGTTAAATTGTATAAAATCTAGCACTCTTATTAACCAATTATGACCAACAAAGCATTTTTATTTCGACTAATTATTTTTCTCACGCTAAGTTTTTTACTACTTACTGTGGTTGTTTTGCTATTTCCTAAATCTTCATTTGATTTAAAATTTTCTCAAGAGGTTCAAGAACATCAATACTTGTTACTTGATCAGTTTATGGAAATGATTAGCTGGTTAGGAAATCTGCCGCAAAGTTTGATAATTGTGTGTCTTACTGCATTTACCTTTTGGATTTTTAAATTTAAAAGAGAAGGAGTCTTTATCCTCTTTACGTTAATTTCCGGATTGATTAGTACGGCATTGAAGTTTCTTGTAGACCGACCAAGGCCCTCTCAAGATCTGGTAAGAATATTGGAAAAGGCTAAACAACAGAGTTTTCCAAGTGGACACGTGCTTTTCTATGTAGTTTTTTTTGGCTTTTTAATATTCTTGATGTATAAGCTCGATAGCATCTCTATTAAATTTAGATGGATTATTGCATGCTTTTCTGGAATAATGATAATTTTGGTGCCATTTTCCCGCATCTACCTTGGCGCACATTGGTTTACTGATGTATTGGCTGGCTTTATTGTAGGCCTCATAGTTTTATATTTAATTTGTTTAGTTTATCTCAGTAAGTACAGGTCATCCTAATAAATTAAAGGGCATAAAGATGATGCTATAGACTAGTTCCGATCGTAAAACGCAAACCGTAGGGCGCAGTTCCCGGATGATCGAGGTAATTAAATCTCCTAATGGCATCTACTCTGATCAACTTGAATATATTTCCGATACCAACTCCTAATTCAGTATAAGGCGCTTTTCCTAATGAGTAGGTAAGTTGTCTGCCTTGGGGATTCACAGGGAATCTAAACAAGTTTACCTGCTTTTCAGGATTGTTTTCTTCTCGAATTCCTCCATATAGCAATTTAAAAGATAAATATTCTCTCAATTTAAGATGCTTCAATAGTGGGACTTTATTTAAAAGAAATCCTTCGAAAGCATGAGTGCCGTTTATACCAACGTAATGATCGGTAACAAATTCCAGAAAGTTCATGTTATTATAAGCATTGGGATCATATAGATAGGTTTGGTTGG
This sequence comes from Pedobacter sp., assembly GCA_025351765.1. GTDB lineage: Bacteria > Bacteroidota > Bacteroidia > Sphingobacteriales > Sphingobacteriaceae > Pedobacter. The sequence goes on along the minus strand of JANXVH010000173.1, from coordinate 20,194 downwards.
ATGGTAAAATTGATAAATAGGGGAAAGATACCTTGCCCTGAACAATTCCAGTAAGTAATGTGATATCAGAATAGCCAAGCTGAGAAAGGTAAAAACGTTTATAGATATTTCCACTAAGGTTTAGATAATTGCTCATTCCCCCTGCAATTCCTTTCATGCCATAACTAGCCTGCATAGTGAAAATTGGATATTTACTTGGAATAGTATGCCGTCTTTCTATTCCTTTAAATATTTTTTCATTGGGTGCGTAACGGAGTGTAAGTTCAATTTCGGTTGTCCGTATCAGGTTTATTTGATTTGGAGTTGCCGTTATAAATTTCAACTGATCGGCTGGTTGCTGGATCCACATTTTTAATCCTGCGCTATACGAGAAATGGTTATCCAAATCCCGGTTGTAATTTATTCTGGCAATCCTATTGTACTGCCATAGGTCATTTCGCCCCCGGGTAAAGGAACCTAGAATGCTTTGGAATTTATCTACCAGAAAGTTTTGTCCGGGTATATCAGAATCATACTGGTAGCTGATCTTTAGATAATTAACCGGGTATCCCCATGGAGAGTTTTTGTTAAACGAATACATTCCGGATAAATAATATTTTAATTTTTCATCTTTTTCTCCATAAGCAACATAGCCTTGCAAGTAAACATCTTGGCTAAACTTTGGTGTCGTTTTCCCTCCTATATTAAACCGTGATCCTTCCAAAGTGTTAAAAGAATAAAAACTTCCGCTTGGCCCTAGCGTAACACCACCAAAGTCAGCATATCCGAGAGCTAAAAACTTAGCAGTCCAAACAGTTCTTTTAAAAGAAGGCATGGATTGCAAGCTATCTATATGGTTGTATACTTTTGTTTGGGCGACAGTAATGGTATCTGTGCGGTACTTTTTGAGTGTTGCATTTTTACTTTCTAAAGGATCGAGATTAATTTGATTGTCTCTTCCTTCATAGAACCTTGCAGGCATTTGATTCTGTAACTTGTAATTGGTATAAAATATGGTTCGCTCGCCGAAAATTTTTGTCCCTTGATCTTTTTCAAGTCCGAAATCAGATTGAATATTGTTTTTTGTGAGGTAAAATCTTCCATCTTTATTCTGCTGGAACTCTTGCCTGATATCCATCCGTCTTACGAAATTAATGTTGATATGCTTATTGATTTCGAGGTGATCTGATTTGACCGCATATCTGCCATCCGTGGTGACATAGAGTTTTCCTTCAAACAGAAAATCACCAAGATTTCTCGGCGTAAAGCTTATCTCAACTAATTTCTCACTATTGTAGCTAATTGTATCGGTAATGAAAAATTTATAGAAGTCCTGGGCATGATCAGCAATCGGACTTAAGAACTGATGGGTTAATATAAATAGGTTATTCTGATAAATATCCGGATTTCCGTACAATCGATTTAGATAAATATCCAAGGCCTGTATGTCAATTAACGAACTGTAGTCAACTTCCTGGTGGGCTCTTAGAATATTTATAATTTTAGCAGGATTTTTTCTGGAATATATATCAGCGTATTTTTCTGACATATAAACAGGCAGCGCAGTTTTAACACTATCACCGATAACCATTCCTGTATCTAGCAAAAATCTGTATTTGCTGAACATTTTTGATTTTAGAACTTTGGGCGGAAGGTCAAAAGCGGAAAAATTTATTCTTTCGTATTGATTATATTGTAAATAATCTGTATTAAGCATACGGTTACTTTCTTTGTGGTCAATAACCTGTTGAATAAGAGCAACTGCCGGATTAGCTTTGTTTTTATAACGAGGCCTCTTTTCCGCTTTTATCGCTATTTCTTCCAGTTGCGTATCATTGGCCGATAGCAAAACGTTAATACGTTGAGTTTTGCCGGGAAGAATTATAACTTGGGATGGTTTATATCCTACATACGAGAATTTAATTAGGGTAAAATCTCCTAGAGCTTTAAGAGCGTACTTTCCTTCAACATTCGTTTGTGTTAGTTTTTCCGTAGAAAATTGGACGGTCACGTTAGGGATGGGTAATTTGGTTACAGCATCTATAACTTGTCCAGTTACATTAGTGGTTAATCCGGTATTGTTTTGCCTTGATTTTGCAACTATAGGCATTGCAATTAACAGCAAAAAAAATGTTCTTAACATGGGTTTCATCACTGGAATATTTTGCCTAAAAATAGAACCGTATTCTGTGATAATTCTGTATTTATATAATAATTCTGATCAAAATAATTCGTTTACTTACCAAGTTCCAGAACCCTAAAATTTTTAATGGTTGAATTTCGATCTCCTACAGATAAGAATACGTGATGACTTTTTTCATCCAAAGTTATTGTACGGGCACCAATTGCAGTCTTTGTGGTCTCAATAACGTTAAATTTATTTTTGGATGTTTCTTTTATTATTGTTAGCGTTCCTTCTCCATTTGAGCTATAAGCAAGTTTTAATACGGCGTCAAAAGCAACACCATCGCTACCGTCTCCAATAGCTAATTTGCTAATTATCTTCCCCGTGTCAGCATCCAGTATCAGCATAACCTTATTAGCACAACCTACAAACAGGCGCGAATTTGATCGATCAATTGCTAGTCCCGCTGGTTCTTCACCTCCTGCCAATTTGAATCTTTTCAGTATTTTAAATGTATGGGCATCAAAACAAACTACTTCATTTTTATCTTCGATATTGACATAAATTTTTCCTTTTCTATCTGAAACCCCAGTTTCCGGTTTGCCACCCAGAGGAATAGTTGCAATTACCTTATCTGTTGCGGGATTTATTACCGTTGCACTATTGCTGCGGCCATTAAACACAAATATATTTTTACTGTACTCATCATAAAATATCGCATCGGGATTTTCGCCAGTCTTAACCCTGCTAATTTCTTGTAAAGTTTCACTATTAAATACGGTGCAATCGCCAGTTTTACCATTACTTACATATCCTTTTTTTAAACCAGGAGCTAGCGCTATTCCGTGTACACCTATAGTATTTGTTATAACTCCAATAGAATCTCCGGTAAGTATATTCAACACATTGACTTGTGTACCATTTGATACATATAAGCGGTTATTATTATGATCAGCCAATAGGTAATCCCATTTTCCGGTTCCATTAATTTTAAATGTATTGAGCAAATGAGTGCTATTGATATTTTGTCCCTTTACTGTAGCTACAAGAACAAAACAAAGTGAGGTTAAGAATGCTGCTGTTTTCATTTTCTTTTTTTTCAAAATGACTATAAAAGTCTGGAGGAATTCTGGAGACTTGAAGTAAATCTTGTGATAAACCTGTTACTAATAGAATTTTGTTTTATTAATGTACGTTATAGCTAGCGAGATTTTCCATTAGTGAGCATGCTATAACTAGTGAGGTATAAGTATCTTTGTAGTCAAAATAGAACTTTGTGCATATTTATTCCTCCAGTTTTCCTACAATATTAGGTTATAGATTTGCTATAAAATTATTTAGTCATGAAAAACACAATCCAATTGATCGCTGCAATATGCGGTTCTAGTAGGGCTGGTTTAGGACAAAAATTAAATAATGATGAAGCAGCGACAAAAGGAAAATGCATCATTTCAGACAAAATAATTAAACTTGTAAAATAAATATGCATATGAACCTGAAAATGTTTTTTTTAATGTTTTGCCTCCCTTTATTTTGCCTTGGGCAAAGCGTCGATTCTGTTAAAGCCGAAAAGACTTTGCCCGATTCCCATAAATATTTTAAGACTACAGGAATAATTATACCCTCTATTTTTATAGGGTATGGATTATTGTCGCTTACAGGCGGTCCGATTAGGGATTTAGATTTGAGTACAAAAGGTGAGATTCAGGAAGATCACCCATTGTTTGCTGCTCATATAGATGACTATTTACAATTTGCGCCAGCAGCTGCATTTTACGGTTTAAACTTGATAGGAATAAAGGGAAAACACACTGTAATTGACGCTTCAGGTAGGTATCTGCTAGCTGGAGTGATTATGGGCGGAACTGTTTCCAGTCTTAAAAAAATAACGCAAAGGATGCGTCCTGACGGATCTGGGAATAATTCATTTCCATCTGGGCATACTGCCAATGCATTTGTAGCTGCGGAGTTTTTGAACCAGGAATATAAAGAATCACATCCCTGGATTGGTTATGCGGGATACACTGTAGCAACAGCCACTGGAATATTGAGACTTTACAATAACAAACACTGGGTTAGTGATGTGGTGGCGGGTGCTGGATTTGGTATTTTGTCTACAAAACTATCCTACCTTATATATCCCGGATTAAAGCGTTTCGTATTTGGAAAACAAACTTCAAATTACAATCTGGTGCCTGTATACCAATCTCATAGCGTAGGATTTTCATTCAATGGAAAGTTTTAAAAAATACACGCTGCTCCTGTTGCTAGGTGCAATCTGTTTCCAAGAGACAGCAATTGCCCAACAATCCGGAGCGAAGGAGATTGATTTGGAATATTTTATTTCAAAGGCCGAGCTTACTTCTCCACTAATAAAAGATTTTGGCAATCAATTACTTATAAATAAAATAGATAGCCTAAGGATCCGGGCAGGTTACCGCCCGCAGGTTACAGCAAGCTCAACAGGTTTATATGCGCCGAGAATAAATGGTTATGGTTTCGATGAAGTGATGACGAATGGACAATCTCTAGATGCCTTACTAAATGTAGATTATAATCTATTTGGAAAAAACCTGAAGGAAAATCAGCTTAAAGGTTTGAAGCTGCAACGTGATTCATTAAATTATGCAGTTGGAATTTCAAAGCTAGATATAGTTAAAAGCATTACTCAACAATATATTCAAGCTTATGACAGTCAGCAACAAGTTACCTTTAATTTGGATGTTCTCAGTCTGCTTAAAAAGGAAGAAAGTGTATTAAAAGAATTGACGAGAAGAAACGTCTACAGGCAGTCAGAATACCTTACGTTTTTAGTTACTTATAAGCAGCAGCAATTGTTACATAACCTAGCTGAGCTGCAATTTCAATCAGACTTTGCAACATTGAATTACCTTTCTGGTATCAATGACAGCACCACCTTCGTTTTAAAAGAACCCCAGTTGAATCAGGAAATTAATAGCACTATAAACAGTAGTTTTTTTACGAAACGGTTTGAAATAGATAGCCTTAAAGCAGTTAATGATAAAGAAGCAGTAGATCTGAGCTATAAGCCTAAAATTAATCTGTATGCCAATGGTGGTTATAACTCCTCGCTAGTATTGCAACCTTATAAGAATTTTGGAGCGAGTATAGGTTTTAAGTTCTTAATGCCGATCTATGATGGAAATCAAAAGAAAATGCAGCGAGACAGGATCACCCTGCAGTCTAAAACGAGCTCTGCCTACAGAGGGTTCTTTATAAATCAAAAAGCACAACAAATTATGATGCTGAGGCAACAGATTGACGCTACTCAAACACTGACGCAGCAGATAAAGGAGCAAATTAAATTTAGCAAAGGCTTAATCGATGTAAACACTCAGCTGTTGCATACCGGTGATGTAAAAATAACCGATTTTGTAGTTGCGATTAATAATTATTTGGCAGCGCAAAATGCATTGAGACAGTCTAATATAAATCACATGAAACTAATTAGTCAATTCAATTACTGGAGCCGTTAGGGCTGTATTTATTCAAATAAGATGATAATGTTTTATAAAATAAATTCTTTAAAAATCTATTTTTCGGCGCTAATTTGCATGATAACGATTGCTGCTTGTAGTGCTCCAGACGATTCAGTAGCCGATCAAACCGTAGCTGTGGTATCTCCAGTACAGGTTACGGGAATAACCCATGTGCCTCTAACTGAATACATAGAGTTTACTGCAATATCTTCTTATCAACAGAAAAGCTATGTTAAAGCTAATATTAATGGGTATGTACAGTTTGTTAATGCAAGTGTAGGTTTCCGGGTTACAAAAGGCACTGTTTTATTCAAACTTATTACTAAAGAAGCGAAGGCTATTGGAAATGCGGTTAATAAGCTTGATCCTGCATTTCAATTCTCAGGCGTTTCTGGGATCCGTGCTGATCAGCCTGGTTACATTACTGCTGTTAGTCATCAAAAAGGTGATTATGTGCAGGATGGTGAGGCGCTTGCCGTGATCAGCAATCAAAGTAGTTTCGCTTTTCTGCTGGATCTGCCTTACGAATTTAATCAACTAGCGTTTAGAGGCCAGTCGGTTGCTTTGGTTCTGCCAGACGGCAAGTCACTTTCCGGAACAATCACCGGATCGTTACCAACGGTAGATTCTTTGGCTCAGACACAACGCATGATTATCAAAGTAAATGTCGCTACTTCTATACCTGAAGGACTAGTTGCACGAGCGCGGTTAATAAAAACCTCTCGGCCTAATGCACAAGTGTTACCTAAGTCAGCTATACTAACCAATGAAACTGAGGATGAGTTTTGGGTTATGAAAATGATTAACGACTCCACTGCCGTCAAAATTCCTGTTAAAAAGGGAATTGAAAATGCAAAATACATCGAGGTAATTAGTCCGGCCTTTAATCTTAAAGACAGAATAGTCAGTGTAGGGAACTATGGAATTGCAGACACGGCAAAGGTTAAAGTATTAAAATAATGGTAAAGAATTTCTTCATAACTCATAAAAATCCGTTGTTTGTTATTCTGCTACTGATCTTAGCGGGTGGATTTTTTACTTACCATCAATTAAAAACATCTTTGTTTCCGGAAATTACTTTTCCTAAGATCAAGATTATTGCGGAAGCAGAGCTTCAGCCTGTAGACAAGATGGTAATTACAGTAACCAGGCCGCTTGAAAATGCAATAAAACAAGTGCCTGATTTGAAATTAATTCGAAGTACTACATCCAGAGGTAGTGCAGAATTATCTGCTTACATGAGCAGTAGCGCAGACATTGATTTAAGTAAGCAACGTATTGAGGCGCAAATTGTAAAGTTAAGTGGTGTTTTGCCTCCTGGTGTCACTATCTCCGTAGAAAAGATGAATCCATCTATATTGCCGGTAAGTGGTTATAGTTTGGAAAGTAACAGTAAATCGCCCACGGAATTAAAGAAGATCGCTATTTTTACGGTAAAGCCGTTCTTATCACAAGTAGATGGTGTATCTGAAATTAGAATTATAGGAGGGAAGACCAAAGAATATTGGCTGGAACTTGACAGACAGAAAATGGCAGCTCTTTCCATATCACCGGATCAGGTTGCTGGAACCTTAGGTCAGACAAATTTTGTGAAGTCCAATGGATACCTATCAGATTATAAGTACATGTATCTTTCTGTAACAGATGCTACTTTGAAAACCAAAGCAGATCTGGAAGAACAGATCGTTAGTAAAAATTCTAATCGGTTGGTTCGGTTTAAAGATATTGGCAGAGTAAGCATAAAGGAATCCATTGAGTATACTAAGATCAATGCCAATGGAAAAGATGGAATCCTTGTTGCGGTAATTAAACAGCCAAATGCTAATTTGGTGGATTTGGCTAATCAGATGAAGATCAAGGTTGCTAAACTGCAAAGAATTTTACCCGCAGGAGTAGTGATGAAACCTTATTATGTTCAGGCAGATTTTGTGAATGATTCTGTTAAAAGTGTTAGCGATTCTTTGCTGATAGGCTTAGCCCTCGCGATAGTTGTGGCTATTATTTTTCTGAGGTCTTTAAAAGCAAGTGCGGTAATTTTGATAACCATCCCGGTAACGCTTTGCCTGACTGTAATTGTTTTGTACGGAGTAGGCTATTCGCTTAACATTATGACTTTAGGGGCTATTGCTGCTGCAATTGGCTTAATCATAGACGATGCGATTGTAGTGGTAGAGCAAATTCATAGGACACATGAAGAACATCCTGATGAGTCCACAATGGATCTATTAAAAAAAGCAATAGATTATCTTTTTCCAGCAATGTTAGGCTCGTCTATCAGTACTATTGTAATTTTTATTCCTTTTGTGCTGATGACAGGGGTTGCAGGGTCGTATTTTCAGGTTATGACCAATACAATGATCATCACCTTGGTTTGCTCATTCTTTGTAACATGGATAGGTCTTCCTGTAATTTACTTGCTCCTAACCCGTGATGCTTCCAAAAATAGTGTTAAGAAAACGGCCGTACACGAAGTTAAAAGTCAAAGATGGATTGCTTTTTTTATCCATCGACAATATCTTAGCATAGTTGGTATGTTGATACTGGTAGCCCTCATTATATTTATTTTTCCTCGTTTGCAGACTGGTTTTTTGCCAGAAATGGACGAGGGAAGTATCGTAGTAGACTACAATACCCCACCCGGAACTTCCCTTGAGGAAACTGACCGTGTACTTAAGGATGTAGAAAAGGAATTGGTAAAAATTCCTGAAGTAGCCGCTTATTCCAGAAGAACAGGAACTCAAATGGGCTTTTTTATTACTGAGCCTAATACTGGAGATTATCTTATACAACTTAAGGCAAACCGGAAAAGAACTACAGATGAAGTAATACAAGAAATTAGAACTAAAATTGAAAGCACACAACCTACACTAACAGTGGATTTTGGACAAGTTATAGGAGATATGCTTGGAGACTTAATGAGTTCCACTCAACCAATAGAAGTGAAGGTTTTTGGGAATGAACAAGATAAACTACATGGCATCTCCAGGAAAATTGCAGACATAATTAGAAATGTGAAAGGAACTGCAGATGTATTCGATGGCATTGTTCTTTCTGGGCCTACAATAGATATTCAGCCAGATTTCGCCTCATTATCAAGATATGGTATTAGTCCTACAAGTTTTCAGTTTCAGGTACAAACGGCATTACAGGGCAATGTTATAGGCAATTTGTACGACAATCAGCAATCGCCCATTAGAATGATCTATCCGGACAGCAAAGGGTTTGGCGTTTCAGATATTAATAAATTAAAAATTATATTGTCTGATGGTAGATCTATACCGATCCAGGGACTTGCAAAAGTTAGACTAAAAACAGGGACAGCTCAGATAGAACGCGAGAATTTACAATCCATTGTGGTAATAACTGGAAGGCTGGATAACAGAGATCTAGGAGGTGTAATGAAGGATATTCAAAAAGAGGTTTCCGCAAAAATAGTGCTTCCCTCTGGCTATCATGTAGAATATGGAGGCGCTTATGCCGAACAGCAGCAATCGTTCAAAGAGTTGTTAACTATACTTATAGCTTCGAGCTTACTTGTGTTTACAGTGATCTTATTTCTTTTCAGGGATTTTAAAATAGCATTCCTAATCTTAATTATTTCAGTTTTAGGGATTTCTGGTAGCTACATTGCATTGTATTTGACCGGTACACCATTAAACGTAGGCAGCTATACCGGATTGATAATGATAGTTGGAATAATTGGAGAGAATGCAATTTTTACTTTTCTCCAATTTAAGGAGTCACTACACGAAAAGACCGTAAATGATGCGGTTATTTATGCCATTTCAGCTCGTTTAAGGCCGAAATTAATGACAGCACTAGGGGCTATAATTGCACTGTTTCCTTTAGCACTTGGAATAGGAGCAGGTGCACAATTGCATCAACCTTTGGCAATAGCTGTAATAGGTGGATTTGTTGTCGCTTTACCACTGTTGTTGATTGTATTACCTAGCATGATCACAAAGCTCTACAAATAAAAGTATGATAGGTTTAGTATAGATGTGTAGCCGTGCTTGTTATTGGAATATTAGTATTATGCTTCCTGCAATAATAAGCAAAACTGCAATCACCGTTTTTATAGTTAAAGGTTCACCCAAAAACACCACGGATAGAATGATTGCTATTGCAACACTAGCCTTATCAACCGGTGCTACTTGGGATACTTTGCCCAGCTGAAGCGCTCTAAAATAGAACAACCAGGAAAAACCTGTAGCCAATCCTGAAAGGATAAGAAATATCCAGTTAACTCTGGTAAGTCCCGAAATTTCATGGTGACTATTTTTGAAGAATACAATACCCCAGCTCATTAAAAGGATTACTACAGTACGTATCGCAGTTGCGAGATTGGAATCAATTCCTTTGATACCAATTTTAGCCAACACCGCAGTAATGGCCGCAAAAAGTGCCGAAAGTAAGGCGTAGATCCACCACATATCTAAAATTTTGCTTTAAAAATAAACAAAATTTGCTATTGTTTTCTTAAAAAGGGATGGGTAACTAATCCTTTGAAATCTGCGTTAGCTGCATCTGGATAACAGTCAACGCCATAGACAATTTCACTTTTAGGGAGTACTCTATAAGTTCCCAGTAACCTGTCCCATGTACTTAACACATCTCCATAATTACAATCTGTATAAGGCATTTTAAAATGATGGTGTACATGATGTAGACCGGGTGTAATGAATAGCTTTGACAATACATTTTCCATTGGTGCTGGCAATCTATAGCTAGAATGGGCGAATAGATTTGACAATGTTTGTATAGTTTGACGAAGCAACAAAATACTAATTGATGCTCCGGATAAGAAAACCCAAAGCATTTGAAAAACTAGGCGAATTACAGTTTCTATAGGGTGTTCCCGTAGTGTAGTTGATACATCAACATCCTCATCGGAATGATGAATTTGATGAAAAACCCATAAAGACGGTATTTTATGCATCACTCTATGGTATATGTATTCAAAGAAGTCAAGAAGGACAAAGCCACACAGATATTTCAACCAAACGTGATTTCTAAAAGATATTAAGTTTAAAATTCCTAAATTATGAAGACCAGTATATGCTGAAATTGCAATTATAGCTACACTCAAACAAAGTTGAAGAGGGAGAGCAGTGATAACAAATTTTAAATTCCTTTTTGTATGTCGCCATTTGGAAGCAACAGAAAGGGCAATGCGCAGCTCCAATAGCCATAGAATGATAATTGTGGCAAGGAATAGAACAACCTGAACGGTTGCAGGATGATTCTGTAAAATATATTTAAGCGGATTCATGAGGTTATTGGGCTTTAAGTTCCTGAGTCCTACTATTTTTTTTAGCAATATTTACTACTGCCTTGGTATGTGGCAAGCTTTGAACAACCATTAGCTCTGAAAGACCAGTTGCTAAATAAGTAATTGCAAATTGTAGTGGAAAAATTAATAACTGGATTTTGCTCATGAATGGTAAATTGACCCCTAACACACAATTTTACGTGGAGATACTGGAGAAATTCTGGATTTAGTTCAAATTATATGTTCTTGAAAGAAACCTGAAGTAATACATCACTTCTCTTTAATTTATTGTTTACTTTTATTTATAAAAATATGGTAAGAAAAATAATTTATGCTATTGTTGCGCTGATTGTGGTAGTACAATTCGTTAGACCGAAGAAAAATATTGCAGTTGTTAAATCGCCGAATGCTATCGAACTCCACTATCCTGTCTCTAAAGAAGTAGGTATCCTCCTTAAAACCAGTTGTAATGATTGCCACTCTAATAACACAACTTATCCATGGTACAGTCGTTTGCAGCCGTTAGCTTGGTGGTTGCAGGATCATATTGATGAGGGTAAAAGAAAATTAAATTTTGATGAATTCAATAGTTATACTTCAAAGAAAAAAAAGCATAAACTGGAGGAGGTTATAGAAATAGTTGAACACGATGAAATGCCATTAACTTCTTATACCCTTATCCACAGGAAAGCGGCGTTGACACCTCAGTCTAAAGACAAATTAATTAATTGGGCTAAAGGACTTATTAAAGTTATTCATTAACCTCTTTGAGTAGCAAATGATAGACAATTTTAGTGAGAAACATTATACAACCCGAATGGGTTGGCTTAGGGCGGCTGTTTTGGGTGCCAACGACGGTATTCTGTCTACAACAAGTATAGTGATAGGTGTTGCAGCGGCTACGGTAGATAGAAATACGATTGTTCTTGCTGCCTTGGCGGGACTTATTGCAGGCGCAATGTCAATGGCTGCAGGAGAATATGTTTCCGTTAGCTCCCAAGCTGATTCGGAAAATTCTGATTTGGCCAGGGAACAACAAGAACTCTTGGATATGCCTGAAATAGAGTTGCAAGAACTTGCTGATATCTACGTGAGCCGCGGACTGGAGCCCAGTCTTGCTATACAAGTAGCTATACAATTGACGAACCACAATGCACTGGAGGCACATGCGAGAGATGAACTTGGAATTAATGAAATTACCTCGGCAAGACCATTGCAAGCCGCACTGGCTTCTTTCGGGTCATTCATTTTTGGTGCCCTGTTACCTTTCGGGGTGTCTTTTTTGGCTCCTTTAAAGTATATGGTTTATTTTCAATACAGCCTTTCCATTATATTTTTAATGATTTTGGGTGGAATTGCAGCTACAACCGGAGGTGCAAAAGTGGGTACAGCAGTATTACGAATTGCTTTTTGGGGTACAGTAGCAATGGGAATAACGGCCGTTGTAGGCCATTTATTTGGAGTAAGTGTTTCTTAATATATTTAGCATTCAGAAAAGATATTTTACCTCATCAAATGAACGTTCATATAGTCTTTAGGGGTAGTGCCGGTAAGTAATTTAAATTGTTTATGGAAGCAGGAGAAATTGTTGAATCCAGATTCAAAGCAGATTTGTTTAATGTCCATTTGATTTTCAATGATCAACTTACGGGCGTAACCGATACGTACATCTATTAGAAATTGTGAGAAAGTTTTTCCTGTTTTCTTTTTAAAGTATCTGCAGAAGGAATTTGGAACAAGGTCTGCCACTTCAGCAACCTGTTCAAGATGTATTTTACTTCTGAAGTTATTAAGTACGAAATTATAGACATTATTTAGCCGTTTTTTTTCTGACGCACTTAAATCATATTTGAAACCAACTGAAGAGAGTAATTGCAGTTGTTTCAGGCTGGAAATTCTTAATAGGCAATTTAGTAGCGCGAGTATTTTCTCCAAGCCATTTGCCAAGTAGATATTTTCCATTTTTCCAGCAATCAGCGTTGCATCGTCACCCGTAATCAGAATTCCGTGCTTTGCTCTTTCCAGTAATAATTTAATAGGAGAAGCCTCAGGTAGGCAAAGAAATTTCTCGCCAATAAAATTATCCATGAAATGTATTACTGTTGAGTATGGTGAATCGGAATCCTGATTATCTACACACTGCGTATCATAACGCCAGTAATGCGGTAGTTCTTTCCCAACCAAAACAATATCACCAGACGCAAAGGATTTGATATGATCGCCAATAAACTGCGTGCCGCTCCCTTTATGGAAACAGATCAACTCAATCTCCTGATGGTAGTGCCAGGTATTGTTGATATTTGGTATCGTTTCCTTCCTGATACTAAAGGAATGATCTGCCTGGTTTAATATGGTTAAATGCTGTGGCTTCATTACCTTAAATGCGCTCCTTTAATTGCTAATGTAATTAAAATTCTATTATGGCTTTAACTACTTGGTTTTCTGGTTTTCTCAGCGACTCAAAGTGTTCTTTTACCTCCTTAAAAGCTACCCTATGGGTAATGTAATGTTCAGGTTCTATTTTGCCCGTTTTTATACATTCTATAACGTAGTTGAAATCTTTGGAGAGTGCGTTTCGACTGCTCAATAACGTACCCTCACGTTTATGGAACTCTGGGTGGCTAATTAGGAGATGCTCTTTCTGCAGACCTATTAAAACAAATCTTGCGCTATGAGCCATATATTGAACAGCACTGTTGATGGCTTTCAGGTTACCTGTGCAATCTATTACTACAGTGGGCATATCGCCTTTGGTGATTTCCTTTAGTTTCTCGTTGACGTCATCCTTGAGGCTATTTATAGTATGGATCAGACCCAGTTTTTCCCGGCAAAAATCTAATCGTTGTTGATTTATGTCCATCGCGATTACATTGGCTCCGGCAATTTTTGCGAAATCCATGGTGGCAAGCCCGATGGGTCCCGCTCCAATAACTAATACAAACTCATCTTTTACTATAGATGCTCTGGATACACCGTGTGCGCCTATAGCTAATGGCTCTACCAGTACCAGTTCATCAGCTGTCAGGCCATCGCCCTTAATTATTGAATGGTCTGGAGTCAGAAAATACTCTGCCATTGCACCATCAATGTGCACGCCAGCTACCTGCATTTGCGTACAACAATTGTTCTTACCAGATCGGCATGCAATGCATTTGCCGCAGTAAAAGTAAGGACTTATAGTTACCAGTTCACCGTGTTGAAACCCACTGTCGGCATTTGTCTCCTCTATAGTGGCTGCTATCTCATGTCCAAGTATTCTTGGATAACTAAAAAATGGCTGTGAACCATCAAAGGCATGATAATCTGTACCGCATAAGCCAACCTTTTTTATTTTTAAAAGGGTATGATTAGGTTTTATATTAGGCTTGTCTTTTTCCAGATATAGAAATTGGTTAGGAGCGTTACAGGTTAATATTTTCATGGGTTTTTATAAACAAACATTCGAGGTATTGTAAAGAAATGAAAAATTGACAAGATGCTTGCATTAAGGTTTACCCACTTCTTAAGGTATTTTAACACCTATACAACGTTAAGATAGCTTATGGAGTAAATAATAGCCTTGTGATTTCTCAAATATTCCACTGTGTTTAGCAAGTATGGAAATATCCGAGAATTTTTTATTCTTCATTTGGCAGCACCGGCTCTTCAACAACCTTAATCTAAAATGCATTGATGGCAGACGATTGCAAATCTTAAATCCAGGAAGACTAAATAGAAATGCAGGTCCTGATTTTACGGAAGCAAAATTAATAATAGACCATATCTTTTGGGCAGGAGATGTGGAGATACATATTAAGGGTTCTGACTGGGAATTACATAACCATCAGCAAAACCCCGCATACGAGGCAGTAGTTCTTCACGTAGTTTACGATAATGATAAGGTAATCAACCAAAAGGCTGGGCAGGCCATTCCAACTTTGTTAATAAAAGATTTGTTTAATGAGGGGTTGTTAGCTAATTACTCCGCGCTGTTAAATGGGCTAAACAGGTTCCCATGTCAGGGGCAGATCGGAAAAATAGAAGGTTTAACCGTCAGTAGTTTTTTATCAAGGTTACTTATTGAACGCCTTCAACAGAAATCTGATGAGGTAATGAATAAACTTAAAGAATTAAAAGGCGATTGGAATGAAACCTTCTATTTTTTTCTAGCCAGCAACTTTGGATTTAAAGTTAACGCAACCGCCTTTGAAATGTTGGCAATGAGTCTTCCTAAGCATATTTTGGAAAAACATGCTGATAATCCACTTCAGTTAGAAGCACTGATATTTGGACAGGCTGGTTTTCTTAATGATCAAATGGCTGAAAAATACCCGGTGCAATTGTACTCAGCCTACAAGTTTCTAAAAAGCAAATATAGCCTTAAACCTATCCCTGTATTGGTTTGGAAGTTCTTGAGGATGCGTCCGGTTAGTTTTCCAACCATCAGGTTAGCTCAATTTGCTGCCCTTCAAATCCGCTCAAGAGATTTTTTCTCAGCTATCTTAAAAGCTACAACATTGCAAGAGTTGCGGGTTCATATAACAGACCTGCCGGTAAATGCTTATTGGAAAACCCACTACCATTTTAAAAAGGAAGCTGATGATGTTCCTTTACAATTGGGTAAAAAAACAATTGAAAACATATTGATAAATACAGCATGTGTATTTTTATTTACTTACGGTAGGTACACGTCAAACGATGCTATGGTAGAGCGATCGCTTGGTTTTTTAGAACAAATTCCTCAAGAAAATAATGCGATTGTAAATCAATATATTGAAGCCGGGTTGGTAATTAGTAATGCTTTTAACTCTCAGGCTATACTTCAATTAAATAAATACTATTGTGCTCAAAAAAAATGTTTAAATTGTGGTATCGGAATCAAGATTTTAAAGAAATAGATATGTTTCAAAGAATTGTCACCTATTTTGAAAAGCAGAGTTTTGGCGTGTGCACGTATTTCGCTGAACGCTTTAACATGTCCATCAGTAAGATAAGGCTATTTTTTATCTATTCTTCATTCCTAGCAGTAGGATTTCCGATTATATTCTATGTTCTGGCCGCAATTGTACTCGACGTTCGAAACTATGCAAAAAAGATCCGTATGCGGATTTGGGACGTCTGAGAGGTAACTCCTGTAAAATAATTTTTGGTTCGCGGTAAATGCTATAGCACTTTTATTTAAGTTTGTTGATTAAACAATATTAGTAACGAAAATGTCGGTAAGGGGAAATCAATTTAAATCCAATTCTTTCAAAAATGAGCCTGCAGATAAGGTAAATTCACGGCCATCGGCATTTAAAAAACCAGCAGAAAGAGTTGATATGATGCCCAGACTGGATTTTCAGAATGGCAGATTAATTAAGATAATAGGCCTGGTATTCATTGTTCTGGCACTATATTTTCTAATCGCATTTACTTCTTACTTATTTACCTGGCAGGAAGATTACAGCTATGTAATTGATGCTAATGGTGGCTGGAGTAATCTCTTTAAGTCATATGATGAACTTCAGCAGTTTAATATTTCACCAGTAGTTCAAAACTGGCTGGGCAAGGTGGGTGCATTGCTTTCTCATCAGTTTATTTACGAATGGTTCGGCGTATCATCTTTTCTTTTTGTGTTTGTTTTCTTTGTTATTGGGTATCGCTTACTATTTAAAGTAAAGATTTTTTCGATCGAAAAAACACTGGGCTACAGTTTTTTTATGTTGCTTTTTATGTCATTGGTTTTCGGTTTTGGGCATTCATTTATGAATAACGCACCACATTTCCTTGAAGGAGAGATGGGGTTCTGGAGTAACCGCTTACTTGTTGCGCAAATTGGGAATGCAGGTGTTGGCGGACTCATTGCTTTTCTGGCTTTAACAGTCCTGATCATTGCTTATAACATAGATTTCAAGTTACCAGAACGTAAACAGAACGAAGCCGTTGTTCCTGATGTACACGATTCTGTAGACTTAGTAGATGAGCTCAGATCTGAGCCCGTTGAGTTTACGTTGAATGACAAGTTGGGTAGCCAGCGCAAAAAAGAACAGAATGTAATCATTACTCCCTCAAGATTTGAAGAAAAGGAAGAAGAGGAAGTAATTATTCCCGTTTTTACGCCTGCTGTGAATGTAATGCATCCGCCAGTGGCTTTGGCAATTGAGGTGGAGTTGTCTCCAGTGAAACCAGAACCTGAGTTAACGATTGAAAAAACTGAAGAAGATAGGAAATCTGAAGAATTGGTAGAGCAATTTGGTAACTATGATCCAACTTTAGACTTGGCAAGCTATAAATATCCTCACCTGGATCTGCTTGAAAACTATGGATCCAATAAGATCTCGGTTAATGCTGAGGAGTTGGAAGCCAATAAAAATAAAATTGTTGAAACCCTTAACCACTACAATATAGAGATCGACAAAATCAAAGCCACCATTGGTCCCACTGTTACTTTGTATGAGATCATCCCGGCACCTGGTGTACGTATTTCAAAGATCAAAAATTTGGAAGATGATATCGCTTTGAGTTTAGCTGCTTTAGGAATTAGGATTATTGCACCTATGCCCGGAAAAGGTACAATTGGTATAGAAGTACCAAATATGCACCCAGAAATGGTTTCTATGAGGAGTATTCTTGCAACAGAGAAATTCCAAACAACCACAATGGATTTACCAATTGCACTTGGCAAAACGATATCTAATGAGGTCTACATAGCCGATCTTTCAAAAATGCCCCATCTCTTGGTTGCCGGAGCAACTGGTCAGGGGAAATCTGTAGGTATCAATGCAATATTGGTGTCCTTACTTTATAAGAAGCACCCTTCCCAACTTAAGTTCGTACTGGTAGATCCTAAAAAAGTAGAATTGACGCTGTTTAATAAAATTGAGCGCCATTTTCTTGCAAAGCTTCCGGGTGAAGCAGATGCCATTATTACTGATACAAAAAAAGTAATCAATACTTTGAACTCTTTATGTATAGAGATGGATCAGCGTTATGATCTTTTAAAAGATGCGCAGGTTAGGAATTTAAAAGAATACAATGAAAAGTTTATTAAAAGGAAGCTTAATCCAAACAATTCCCATCGCTTTCTGCCATACATCGTATTGATTGTTGATGAATTTGCAGATTTAATGATGACTGCAGGAAAAGAGGTGGAAACACCAATTGCCAGGTTAGCGCAATTGGCAAGGGCGGTAGGTATACACTTAGTGCTAGCCACACAGCGACCGTCGGTAAACATCATTACAGGTACTATTAAAGCAAACTTCCCGGCACGTTTGGCATTTAGGGTGCTTTCTAAAATTGACTCAAGAACAATCCTTGACAGCGGAGGAGCCGATCAGCTGATTGGTAGGGGAGATATGTTACTTTCTACCGGTAACGATCTGATCAGGCTGCAATGTGCTTTTGTAGATACACCGGAGGTAGACAGGATTTCTGATTTTATTGGTACCCAAAGGGGATATCCTGAAGCCTATCAACTGCCTGAATATGTTGACGAAGCAGCAGAATCTGCTAAACTTGATTTTGATCCAAACGATAGGGATTCTATGTTTGAGGATGCAGCCAGGTTAATTGTGATGCACCAGCAAGGCTCTACGTCGTTAATCCAAAGAAAATTGAAGCTTGGTTACAATCGCGCAGGACGTATTATAGATCAACTTGAAGCTACTGGAGTAGTGGGACCATTTGAGGGAAGTAAGGCACGGGAAGTTTTAATTCATGATGATTATGCTTTGGAACAGTTCTTGAATGACCTGAACAATAAATAATCGCAAATAAAAAAACTGATGAAAAAGATAATAGTGCTGTTGGGAATTACACTCTCACTCGTTTTTAATCTAAATGCGCAAATAGATACCAAGGCTAAGGCCATCCTTAATGAATTGAGCAAAAAATACCGGACTTACACCATTATAAAAACCGACTTCTCTTTTACCCTTGATAACCCACAGGCAAAGATAAAGGAAACACAACAGGGGTCATTAATTATTAAAGCCAGTTCTAATAAGTATAAGGTGGTGATGACCGATCAGGAATTATTTAGCGACGGTAAAAGTCAGTGGACCTATTTAAAAGAGAATAAAGAAGTACAGGTAACTGATCTTGATAATAATGCCGATGGCATTAACCCCGCAAAGATTTTTACTATATATGAAAAGGGATATAAATATTTATATGTAGGAGAAAGCAAAATTGGAGCAAAGACCTACCAAATTATTGATCTAAGCCCCTTAGACATTACCAAAACCATTTTTAAAATTAGGCTTACCATTGATAAAACTGCAAAGCAGATCAGTAATGCTGTCATATTTGACAAAAGTGGGAACAAGTATACCTATAACATAAAAAGCCTTACGCCTAATTTTAAAGTTTCGGAAAATGTATTTGCATTTGATGCTAAGAAATATCCCGGTGTTGAGGTTGTGGATTTAAGGTAACATAGTTACATTTGAATCTTAACGAATCCATTTTGAAAATTACTTTTTTAGGAACCGGTACTTCTCAGGGTATACCTGTAATTACATGTCAGTGCCCAGTATGCCAGTCTTCTGATAAAAGGAACAACCGCCTTAGGGTATCCATCCTTATTGAAACAGGAGAAGACACTATAGTAATAGACAGTGGGCCCGATTTTAGGTACCAAATGCTGCGGGCTAAAGTTAAAGATCTTGATGCTATATTATTCACTCACGAGCACAAAGACCATGTAGCTGGTCTTGACGATATAAGGCCCTTTAATTACTTGCTAAAAAAGAATATTAATATCTATGCTACCGACAGAGTTCAGGCTGCGCTAAGAAAAGAGTTTTCCTATATTTTTTCAGAAATCAAATATCCGGGACTGCCTCAAATTAACCTTCATACAATAAACGATCAGCCATTTTATATTGGTAAAACAAAAATCATCCCGCTACAGATAATGCATTATAGACTTCCTATTTTAGGATTTAGAATAGGAGATTTTACATATATTACAGATGCAAAAACAGTATCTGATGAAACTATTGAAAAAGTTAAAGGGTCTAAAATTCTGGTAATAAATGCGTTGCAAAGAGAACAGCACATTTCGCATTTTACGTTAAATGAGGCTATTGCTTTTGCTGAAAAGGTTGGAGCAGATCAAACTTATTTTACGCACATCAGTCACAATTTAGGTTTACATGCTGAGGTTGAGAAAGAATTACCACCACACATTAATTTAGCCTACGATGGTTTGATTTTATCTTCTGAATAAGTATATATTTGCACAAATTAAAATACCCGGGTGGCGAAATTGGTAGACGCGCCAGCTTGAGGGGCTGGTGCTGGCAACGGCGTGGCAGTTCGAATCTGCTCTCGGGTACCACTAATAAACGT